>CAZZKQ010000012.1:0-20198 GCA_964654875.1 uncultured Verrucomicrobiota bacterium
TGGAGTTCGCCACCGAGATGATCATCAAGTCGACCCTGTTCGGCCACCGGATCGGTGAGGTGCCGATCACACTGCATCCGGATGGACGCAAGACGCGCCGTCCTCACCTGAGGACATTCCGCGATGGATGGCGGACGCTTCGATTCTTTCTCCTGTTCAGTCCCCGATGGGTGTTCCGGTTTCCCGCCACCGCTCTGCTCGGCGTGGGGGTTCTTGGATACCTGCTGGCCATGACCGGCATCGGCGTGGGAGGCATCAAGCTCAACGTCCAGACACTGCTCGCCTCGAGCATCGCGATCTATGTCGGTATGCAGTCCATGTTCCTTGGGATTTTTGCCCGGACCTATGCGGAACGCGAAGGCCTCCTGCCGGCGCACCACGGGATGACAAAGCTGGCTGGCTGGCTCCAGTTGGAACGTTTCCTCGTGCTGGGCCTCCTGGGAATGGCGGTCGGGACTGCCCTCATGGGCGCCGAGACCTATCACTGGTATCGAGGGGGGTTTGGACACCTCGACCTCAACCAGACGGGGCGTGTCTTCGTGCCGGGCGCATCGCTCCTGCTCTTCGGGATTTCACTCATCCTGAATGGCTTCTGCCTAAGCGTACTCACCCTGAGCACGAAGAAGTCCAAGGCCGGCTGACGCCAGGAAGACATCCCAAAGGGCACACCGACCGGATCGACCCAGATCCTCGACTTGCGGCCCGCTTGCCGGAGCCACGGGTTGCGGGATCTCCGCCTCGACCGAGCCAGACACGGACACGGGATCCGCGACGGACGCAGACCCCGAATGACATCCGTCCGGACCTGGCCTAGGATCCGCGACGTGTCCGCGACTGATTGTCTGCAACAGAACCCCCTCGGCCCGACAACCCAGGGCATCCCAAAACGATTGCGGTCATCCCGTTCCGGGGATGCCGGCCCGAAGCCGGGCGTTGCGGAGACCGCGTCGGAATCCGAACCCCAATTCCACTTCAGCCTGCGCCCGCAGGAAATCGCCCGCCATCTGGGCCGATTTGTGATCGGCCAGACCGAGGCGAAGAAGGTCCTGAGTGTCGCTCTCTGCGACCATTTCCAACATGTCCGCCTCACAGAATCGGGGCAGTCCGCCCCCTTCTACCAGAAGCAGAATGTCCTGCTGCTTGGCCCCACCGGGGTCGGGAAGACGCATCTGATCCGTTCCGCGGCAGAGCTGATCGGGGTGCCGTTCGTGAAGGCGGATGCGACCAAGTTCAGCGAGACCGGCTACGTGGGTGGCGATGTGGACGACCTTGTCCGGGATCTCTATCGCCGGTCCGGGAACAACATCCGCAAGGCCGAGCATGGAATCGTGTACCTCGACGAGGTCGACAAGCTTGCGACCCGCGAACCAGGAGGGGGGCGGGATGTCTCCGGACGAGGGGTCCAGACCAACCTGCTCAAGCTGATGGAGGATGCCGAGGTTCCGTTGGTGTCCCCGAACGATGTGACCGGACAGTTGCAGGCCGCGATGAGCACCATGCGGGGCGGGGTTCCGACGAAGGAGACCCTGAACACCCGGCACATCCTCTTCATCGTGAGCGGCGCGTTCTCCGGCATGGATGCAATCGTGCGGCGGCGTCTCCTCGGGGACCCGAATACGGGCCGGGCCGCACGGATCGCTGCCGCCTCCACCGACGGCCTCATCAGCCAGACGACCACGGCAGACCTCATCGCCTACGGGCTGGAACCCGAATTCATCGGACGACTCCCGGTCCGGGTCGCCTGTCACGGACTCGACGAGGATGACCTGTTCGATGTGCTCCGAAAGAGCGAGAGCAGCCTGATTCACCAGTACGAACGCGCCTTCGGAGCCTACGGCATCGCCGTGACCTTCAAGGATGACGGACTCCGCACCCTGGCATCACTCGCCGCCCGCGAGGGGACAGGGGCCCGGGGGCTGATGACGGTCTGCGAACGAGTGTTCCGGGACTTCAAGTTCCGGCTTCCTTCGAGCCGGGTGAAAGGATTTGCGGTCACCGAGGCACTCGTCCTGGATCCCGCCTCCACCCTCAGGCGCCTTCTTGGCGGCAGGGCGGCGCGTTGATTCCGATGGACTCGCCCCCGCAGACGAAACCATTCCGCGCCGGCCTCGCCGTGCTTGTGGGACGCACCAACGTCGGCAAGTCGACCCTGACCAATGCCCTCGTCGGAAAGAAGATCACGATCGTCACCCCGAAGCCCCAGACGACCCGACATGTCGTCCACGGGATCGTGCAGGACCCCGAATTCCAGCTCGTCCTCGTCGACACGCCAGGCTTCTTCAAGACCCGGACCAGCAGGCTGGTCTCCGAACTCCATCGGAAGGCCCGCGAGGCGCTGGATGGAATCGATCTCATCATCCATGTCGTCGACCCTTCCCGGGAGATCGGTGAGGAGGACCAGATGGTCGAGGACGTGCTCCGTCCCATCCGCCAGACCCGGATTCTATGCCTCAACAAGTCCGACCTCTCCCGGAAGACCTCCCGCGACGCCTGGCGGTCGCGTGCCCAGCACTATGCCGGGATGGCCGAGGTCTCGGCGCGCTCCGGAGCCGGCCTTCCCGGACTCCGCAGCCTCCTCGCCGGACTCCTTCCCGAGCATCCACCACTATACCCACCCGAAGAGGTGAGCAACATGCACCGCGACTTCCAGATCGCGGAGCTGATCCGGGAACAGGTCTACAAGCTCACCGACCAGGAGGTCCCATATCGGACAGTCATCGAGCTGGATGCGGTCGAGGAGGCTGTGACCCACGACGGCAAACCCTTCCTCCACATCAAGGCCGCCGTGCTCACGCCGAATGACCGCTACCAGAGGATGCTGATCGGCGTCGGCGCCCAGATGATCCGGGCGATCGGCACCGGAGCCCGTCGTGAACTGGAGCGTGCCCTCGATCGGAAGGTGTTCCTCGACCTCGACGTGCTGGTCGACAAGCACATCAGGGGCTGAGACCCACGAACCAGGCTGCCGCAAGCACCCTGGGACTCAGGTCCTCGGAGCGATGAGGTGATCCAGCTGGTCGCGCAGGGCCACAAGAGTCGCCCCAGACATTCTCAACCCCAGGGTCTTCTTGGAGACCCCCTTCGATACGTGGACCGCCTTGTAGAATTCATCCACCACACCGCCAAACTCGCTCCTCGTCCGGGTTTCACCAAGGTAGTCGACGATGTGGAGATCCATCTCAAAGAGGCTCGGGAAGATCCAGAACACCGGGACCACGTAGACCCGCCGCCAGGGAGATACCCCCCTCACGAACGCCCGGACATGATAGTCCTCGGGAGAACACCCAAGAGCATGGCAGAATGCCTCCCGGAACGTTTCGAACTGCTTCGGCGTCTGGTCCCCCGGACTCATTCGCCGGAAGTGTGCCTGCCGGAAGAGGCCCATGGCAACCTCCCCGACATCCCTCACACGTCCGCGGCATTGCACAGCGATCCCGGACGATGGACAGGAATCGATGCCCCGGACCGGGAACCCGCTGATCTTTTTTCTTCCACGGTCCGGTGCCCCCAAATGATGTTGGTGGCAGATGTTGAGACCGGCATCCGCTGCACCTCTCGCGACGATCTTCCGACGCCTTCCGGATCTTTCTTTTTTCCTGCTCGGGATCCTCTGGACGTTTCTGGTGATGCCCGCGAGCCCCAGAAACATGGTGACGGACAGCTTCAGGCGTTTCCGAAGCGCGGCCTGGATCTGGAGCGGTGAAAATCCCGGAGGCCGTCTCCCAGGACTCGATGGCTTTGGCCACCATTGGGATGGAGTCGGTCAGTCGCTCCTTTTCGTCCCTTTCGACATGGGAATCTCAGCGCTCGGGGCCCGGGACATCGCGACACGCTACTCGATCATGGCGCGGGTGCTGTTCCCGCTGGTCAACGGGCTTGTGCTGTTCCTCTCGTGGCACGCCCTGAGGCTTCTGGGATTCAGGCCTCGGATCGCGAGCATCGGAACCCTGGTCACATTGGCCTGCTCGACGCTCACGTTCCATTTCCAGAACAACCAGGAAAACCCTCTGATGCTGACCTACGCCCTGGCGGCCCTGATTGGCATCCTCAGGTGGTCCGAGTCCGGTTCGCTGGCCTGGCTCAACCTGGCCTGCGCCGCCCAGGCGGGCAGCATTTCCATCCGGATCACCAACCTGGCCTACGTGCTGCCTCTGTTTGGAATCCCCATGCTGACCCGCATGTTCGATCCCTCCCAGCCCTGGGACTGGCGCGACGAACTCCGTCGGCTCGCCAAGCTCGCCATCGTGGCAATCCCTTGGCTGGTGCTCGCCTTGGCCATCGACCGTTGGTGGCAATGGATCCGCTTCGGAACGCTCAAGGGCACCTACTATTCCGTGTTCAAGGAGTGGGCGACGACCCATTTTGAGAACCTGCCCGCAGGGTTTCCGTTCTCTGTGCCCTTCTCGGAGGGCTTCTGGGGACAGCTGTCCTCCCCAGCCAAGGGCGTTGTCTTCTACGAGCCCATCATCGCGGCGTCCCTTCTCCTATGGCTGCTCACCCGTGAGAAGGCGAACGCCAGGACAAAAGCGCTGGTTGTGGCGGGGGCCGTGGCCTGCATCGGAACCGCTTTCGGATTGGCACGTCTCTATTATTGGGACTCGGACCCCAATTGGGGTCCTCGGTATCTCGCCACCCCGGCCCACCTGGTCGAGCTCCCCCTCGCCGCCTGGATGGCCAGCACCCTCAGACGGAGAACATGGCTCCGGCGACTGATGATCTGCGGTGCGCTCTGCCTCATCGCTTTCCAGGTATCCGGAATATGGCTGCCCGCGTATCACGAGAACATCGTCCGATCCTCGAAGAGAAACCCGGAGGAGGCCCGACGTGCCAGTGAGTACTGGTCCCGCGGTCTGCCAACGGTCGATGCCGAGAGCCATCAGGATTGGGTGGTTGTGAATCGTCCGGTCGACGTCGCCACCGACATTGCCCGCCAGTTGACGCTCCCAACGGACCAATGGATGGCCGGCAATCCGCCGATGCGGATGATCTGGATCACGGGAACCCTCAAGTCCCTGAGCCCTCCCGTCCGGTGGGTGATCCGTCTGACCTGGTTGGCTGGACTCGGGCTGGCCCTCTGGCTCGCACGACAGTCCATTCTCGGGGATGCGGAGCCCGTCGATGCCCGAAGTCCGTCTTCGGTCGACTGACAAATCCACCCACGTCCTGGAATCCCCGGGACACACTCCGGATCTCACGGCCAATCGAGGGCTGCGACTCTCCCGTCCCTCCCAACCATCGCCAACACAGGCACTCCGTGGCAACGTCCCGAGCATGTCCTCACCCGCTCGTGGATTACTGCTCTGGACACTGCTCTGGTGCCACACCGGCTGGTCCCAGTCGCTCCGGACGAACCTCTTCCAATCCGGCGAGGGCGGCTATACCCGCTACCGAATCCCCGCCCTGACCCGCACCACCCAAGGCAGCCTCCTCGCGGTCTGCGAGGCCCGGACCCGCACCGATTCCGACTGGTCCCACACCGATCTCCTATTCCGTCGCTCCACCAACGGTGGGAAGACCTGGTCCGCCGCAAGCCCGATTGTCCCCACCCCACCCAACCTGACCCGCAATCCCGTCGCTCTCGCCCATCGTCAGGGCACCGCCGAGGAACGCACCCTCCACAACCCGGTCCTCATCTCCGCCCGCGATGGCACCGTCCACTTGGTCTTCGGAGCCGAGTACAACCGGATCTTCCACAGCCGGAGCACCAATGACGGGGCTTCCTTCGAACCAGCTCAGGAACTGACCCCGACCTGTGAAACCCTGCGACCCCGGTACGACTGGAAGGTCGTGGCACCCGGACCCGGTCACGGCCTCGAGCTCAGCTCCGGACGACCCGGGAAAACCAATCCCATCGCCGGACGGCTCGTGGTCCCCATCTGGCTCTCCCCGGGAACCCATGGCAACGGACACCATCCCTCAGGGATCGCGACGCTCATCAGTGATGACCACGGCATCACCTGGAAGGCCGGCGACCTCATCGCCAAGGATCCGGAGCCGATCCGGGATCCCAGCGAGGCCACGCTCGCCGAACTCGCCGACGGACGGGTCCTGCTCAACGTCCGCAACGAATCAGGCGACCTCCGACGGGCCATGACGATCAGCCCCGACGGCGCGACCGGATGGACTCCCCTGAAGCTGTCCGACGCCCTGTTCGATCCCACCTGTGCCGCCAGCCTGGTGCGCGTTCCTGGGAATCCCCGCGAGGCCTCGGCAACCCTGGTCTTCACGAACCCAGACAACCGGTCCGGACCCCTCGCAGGCACACCGGGTTCCCGAGAACGTCGCGGTCTCACGGTCCGTCTCAGCGCCGATGACGGCCAGACCTGGCCCGTCCACCGTGTCCTCGATCCCGGTCCCTCCGGTTACAGCGACCTCGCCGCAGGACCCGACGACTCCCTCTGGTGCCTCTATGAGAACAGCCCCGACAGCCCACTGAGCTACACCGCGCTGACATTGGTCCGAGTCGATCTCGACTGGATCTTCGGCGAGGACCTGCGGTCCGGCACGAACGGGTTCGTCCCGCTCTTCAACGGTCGAAACCTCGACGGTTGGGTGAACATCAACTGCGCGCCCGAAACGTGGCGAGCCACCAACGGTGTCATCGCCTGCACCGGCCAACCGATCGGGGAACTCCGGACCGCCCGGATGTACCAGAACTTCATCCTCGAGCTCGAATGGCGGCACTTGAAGCCCAAGGGCAATGCCGGAGTGTTCGTCTGGGCCGATGCGATCACGGCCAAGGGACAACCTTTCCACAGGGGCGTCGAGGTCCAGGTCCTCGATGGGCTCGAGAGCGAGTGGTACACCTCGGACGGCGATGTCTTTCCGATCCACGGCGCGCGGCTCACCCCGTTGCATGGCTGGGGTGGCGATCGTGCCTTCCCGGTCACCCGACGCATGCGCCCCTCACCCGAGTGGAACCACTACCGGATCACCTGTATCGAAGGTCGTCTCACCCATGCCGTGAACGGCCAGGTCGTCACCCGCGGAGTGCAAGGCAGTCCTCGAAAGGGCTACATCTGCCTCGAATCCGAGGGCTCCCCGATCGAGTTCCGTGACCTGCGGATCCTGCAACTACCAGCAGCCATGGCACTGTCACCCGGTGACATCGCGGAACCCGACATCGGCTTCCAGTCCCTCTACACCGGCATGGACCTGCGAGGATGGACCGCAACACCCGAGGCAACCCATCATTGGAAGGCGAACGATTGGACCCTAGAGCACGATGGCAAGCACGGTGGGAACTCCGGTACTCTGTGGTCCGTCCCGGAACACGGGGATTTCGAGATGATCGTGGATTGGCGTTACCCGGATGAGGGATCCGGAGACGGCGCCGTCCTGCTTCGTGGAGATTCCGACCGCGCTCTGACCCTCCGAAGCACTGGGCCCAAGGCGTGGCACCGAGCACGGATCACCCTCCGCGGAAACCGGGTTTCGATGACCGTCGATGGCGTCGCGATGTTGACCGACACACTTCTTGACGGGATCGCCCCGGTCGGGCGGATCGGACTCCGCCCCACGGACCGCCCGATGCAGTGGGCCAACATGTTCGTTCGACGCCTGGATTGAGGATGCGGCCGGATCGGTGCGGGGGCTCTTCCCTGGTGTTCCTAGCGTTTACCGGCCCGACCCGGATTCATGTAGGTGCCGCAGGTCTCACGAACAACCAATGAGGGCGTGAGCAACTGACTGCGTGGGGGCAACCATGGATCAGCCAGCCGCTCCAACATGGCCCGCAAGGCAGCCACGGCGATTTCACGGCAAGGCTGGTGAATCGTGGTGAGGGGCTGAGCCAACAGGGTGGCATATCGGACATTGTCGAAGCCAGCGAGCCGGACGTCCTCCGGGACACGGTAACCCTCACGATGCAGGGTTCGAAGCAGCTCGGCGGCGGTGTGATCGTTGGCGCAAAGAAGTGCATCCCAGTGTCGTCCAGCCATCAGGCTTCGGACGAAGCGTGCCTCTGTGGGATCACCGAGATGGATCCAGCGGCGCGAGAGTTCGAGATGGCGACTGGCGATGGCCGCTTGAGCGCCGGCGATCCGGGCGTCGACGGTCGAGGCCGAATTCGGCCGGGCGACAAAGGCAAGACGGGTGCAGCCCAGCTTGAGAAAATGTTCCGCAAGCAGGAAGCCGGCAGCCATGTTGTCCAAGCCCACGAGGTCGAAGTCGCTCCGCTTGGGAAAGGGCCCAAGGTCACGGTCGATGAGGATGACGGGCACGCCTGCGAGGCGGAGCCGTTCGGCGATCTCTCGGTTGGCCTCCTCCCGGCGCGGGATCAGCTCGAACGGGGCGAAGAAAACGCCATCCACCCGCCGTTCAATGAACTGGTCGCAGATCTGTCGTGCCTGTTCGAGACTCAGGTCGGCATCATGCCGCGGATGCTGAGCACCACCCCACAGCAGACTGAAATCCTGGGCCCGGGCCACGCTCGCCAGCTCGCCGCAGATCAGTTCGAATATTTCCGTGCGTCCCAGACCGGGAATCAGCAGGCCCAGCTGACGGCCGGAACCGGCCGACGATGCCTCGGAACGGCGGACAAAACTGCCAGAACCCATCCGCCGCTCGACAAGGCCGGCGGCCTCGAGATCCTTGAGTGCTCGGATCACTGTCGGCCGGGACACACCATGCTGCCGGACCAGCTGGGCCTCGCTGGGCAACCGCGCGCCGACAGCAAAATGGCCAGTGAGGATCGCCTGCTGCAATTCCCGGGAGATCCGCCGGTGTTTCGGCTCCGTTTCGGACATGACACCATCAGGCCGTAGCTGTCACTGACAGGTCAACAACCTGTCAGAACAGCATTATGACAGGAGTTCGGAACGGGGTTTGGCTCCAGACGGCATGCAGCCACGCTTCGTCTGTTCCCTGGAGTTCATCCCAGATCTCCAGACAGCGCCCACACCCGCCATGAAACAGCATCGCAGACTCCCGAATCCGCTCACGATCCTCGGCCTCCTGTTCCTCGTGATAAACGGCGGCCGGGCGGACGCAGCATCAGCCCCCATGTTCCAGGAGAAATGGCGGCCCCAGTTTCACTTCACGCCTGTCGACACCTGGATGAACGACCCGAACGGGATGGTCTTCTACGAGGGTGAATATCACCTGTTCTACCAGAACAACCCCTTCGGAAACCGCTGGGGTCACATGAGCTGGGGCCACGCCGTCAGTCGTGATCTCGTGAAATGGGAACACCTGCCACTGGCGCTCGCCGAGGAGGACGGTGTGATGATCTTTTCCGGCAGCGCCGTGGTGGATTGGAAGAATACGTCGGGATTCGGAAAGGAAGGCAAACCACCGCTCGTGGCGATCTATACCGGCCACTACACGAAGAAGCCCCTTCAGAACCAGCAGATTGCCTACAGCAACGACAAGGGACGGACCTGGACCAAATTTATCCACAACCCAGTTCTGGATCTGAATATGGCGGATTTCCGCGATCCAAAGGTCATGTGGCACGAGCCAACGTCACGCTGGGTCATGACCGTGGCACTGCCCAAGGAGGCCAAGGTGCATTTCTATGCCTCTCCCAATCTCAAACAATGGAACTACGTCGGTGAATTCGGAGGTGTCGGAGCCACGAATGGGCTCTGGGAATGTCCCGATCTGTTCCCGCTCGCCGTCGAGAAGGAGCCGTTGGGAGATCGCAGATCGAAAAATCGGGACCGCCGCTGGGTGCTCGTCGTGAACATCAACCCAGGCGGACCCGCCGGCGGGTCGGGTTGCCAGTATTTTGTCGGTGATTTCGACGGGAAACGCTTTATCGCCGACCCATCGACCCATTCCAGGACGTCAGTCCCGCTGTGGGCTGACTGGGGACGCGACTTCTACGCTGCGGTTTCGTGGAGCGACATCCCCAAGCGGGATGGCCGCCGTCTCTGGCTCGGGTGGATGAGCAACTGGGACTATGCCAACGAGGTACCCACCCTGCCATGGCGCAGTGCCATGACGGTGCCGCGCGAACTCGTCCTCCGCCAGACACCCTCGGGACTCAGGCTGCTGCAACGCCCTGTGAGTGAACTGGCGAGGCTCCGCGACGGTCGCAGTGCATTGCGGCGAAGCACGGTCGCTGAAGCCAATGCTTTTCTGTCGAAGCTGTCTCTCCCCACAGGGCTGGCAGAGCTGGAACTCCGTTTGGACCAGATTCCCACCTCCGGGGTGCTGACGCTGCTGTTCCGACATGGCCGAAGTGGCGAGACCCGCATCGAGGCTGACTTCACAGCTGGAGCTCTTCGTCTGGATCGCACGCGTTCCGGCCGATGCGATTTCAGTCCCGCTTTTTGCGGGGTGCATACCGCGCCGCTGAGGGTCATCAACGGCACGTTGGACCTGAAGGTCCTGCTCGATACCTCCTCGGTGGAGGTCTTCGCACAGGGGGGCGAAAGCGTGGTGACGGACCTGCTCCTGCCGGAATCCACGAACCTGGAGATGTCGCTGGCTTGGACGGGAGACAGTGGAAGCGCCCGGGTCGCTTCACTGTCCCTGCGGTCATTGAGGTCCTCGACACCCGTGCTGAAGGGTTCCATGCCATGAAAACCGCCTCCGAAAACGACCGGCTGAAGAACCGCCTGGCCGGCTTCACCCTGATCGAGCTGCTTGTCGTCATCGCCATCATCGCAATTCTGGCCGGGATGCTCCTGCCGGCCCTGTCGCGAGCCAAGGCCAAGGGTGAGGCGACGTCGTGCATGAACAACCTGCGGCAGATCGCAATCCTCATGCGGTTCTACACCGACGACAACAACGACACCTACCCCGGGCACCGTAACAGCAACATCCCCAACTTCCCGGGCGGCACGGTCATCCTGACCAACTGGTGGGGGGTCACGATCCAGGGCTACGACAAAAGTCAGCAGTCGAATGTGTTCCGCTGCCCGAGCCTCAAGGGGCGTCGACTCGACAACGGCATCGCTTGGCAATGGCGCTACGATGCACACATGGTGGGGTATGGGATGAACGCGTTCTTTCTTGGCAGATATCCCTATGGCCCTGAAACCGTCACCGTAAGCGGCATCTCCTTCGCAACTGCACCCTGGTTCAAGCGCGGTGCCATCGTGAGCCCCTCCCAGACGTTGGAAGTCGGCGAGGCGATGCCGACAGCAAACCGGGAATGGAGCAGCAGCCTCTGGTGGCCCTCTTCATGCATGGACCCAAAGGCTTCGACCACCCGAGGCTTCGAAGGGATTGACTACCTTCGTCACAAGACTGGCGGATCCGTGAGCTTTGCCGATGGCCACTCAGAGATCCGAAAGGACCGGACCATCAACCCCCCAGCCGATCCGATCAGCGGCAACCCCAAGGCACTGACCAACTCCGAGTTCTGGGATCCGCTCAACCGCGGTCGCCGGTGATTCCTGGGGAGCCACCACTCCAGGTTCAATGGGATCCCTCCACGCTCCGGCCCAGCGACCTTCATCCAACACGTTTCCACCCCCCATCATGCAACACCGCATCTTCCTTTGGTCCCTGACCTCGGCGCTGGCCGGATTTCTCTTCGGCTTCGACACCGTGGTCATCTCCGGCGCCGAGAAGACCATCCAGGCCCTCTGGCAGTTGAGCCCAGTCACGCACGGCATTGCGATGGCGTCCGCACTCTACGGCACAGTGCTGGGTTCGTTGCTTGGCGGCTGGCCGACGGATCGATTCGGACGGCGGCCAACACTCCTGTGGATCGGGGTCCTCTACTTCGTCTCCGCGGTCTGGTCCGGCCTGGCGACGGAAGTCTACTCCTTCATCGCCGCGCGCTTCATCGGTGGGATCGGCGTCGGCGTGTCGACGGTGACCGCTCCGCTCTACATCTCGGAGATTTCTCCTCCGGACCGTCGGGGACGTCTGACCGGACTCTTCCAGTTCAACATCGTCTTCGGAATCCTCGTCGCGTTCCTGTCGAACGCGCTCCTCGCCAAGGTGGGGGAACATGCCTGGCGCTGGATGCTCGGCGTGGAGGCCTTCCCGGCGCTTCTCTACATGGTCCTGTGCCTCGGCATCCCGGAGAGTCCGCGGTGGCTGCTGGGTCCGAAAGGGGATCGCGCCCGGGGGATCGAGGTTCTTCGTCTGATCGAACCCGGAGCCGCGCCGGCAGCCATCGAGGCACATGCCAACCAGATTGTCGCCGCCTCAAACGAGGCCGGCACCCGCCATGGCTTCTGGCAGTGGAACCTTCGGGTGCCGATCCTGCTGGCAGTCCTCATCGCCTGCTTCAATCAGCTCTCCGGCATCAACGCGATCCTCTACTTCGCCCCGCGCATCTTCGAGCTGACAGGCCTCGGAGCGAAGGCTGCCTTGCTGCAGTCTGTGGGCATCGGCATCACCAATCTGGTCTTCACTTTCGTCGGTCTGGAGCTGATCGACCGCCTCGGACGGCGCACGCTGCTCTATGTGGGCTCGTTCGGCTACATTGCCTCGCTCGGACTCGTGTCATGGGCCTTTTTCACGCGCCACTATGCCATTGTCCCGGCATGCATCTTCGCCTTCATCGCAGCCCACGCCATCGGGCAGGGAGCGGTCATCTGGGTGTTCATTTCGGAGATCTTCCCGAACCGCCAGCGGGCCGGAGGACAGGCACTCGGCAGCTTCACGCACTGGATTTTCGCCGCGGTGCTCACCACCTTTTTCCCGCAGATGGTCGAGTCCTTCCCACCAGGCTACGTGTTCCTGTTTTTTTGCGGCATGATGGTGCTGCAGCTTCTCTGGGTGAGGTTGATGGTCCCTGAAACCCGGGGTGTTCCACTCGAGGAGATCCAGCACCGCCTCGGGGTGAGCCATCCATGATTAGGACGGAAACAACGTTGGGAAACCGGAGGCAGCCTCCAAAGTGGGGATACAGAACGAAGCCATCGCCGCGTCGCCTTGAGAGGTCCCGCGGGGAAACACGGTCGTTCATCAGCGTTCCTCCGTGGCCAGCTCTTTCATGGCACCTCTCCAAGGAGAACAGCGGATGAAGCGGCCACCAAATGTCGTCAGCCTCGGCGAGGTTCTCTGGGACATGCTCCCATCGGGACCTCAGCTGGGCGGGGCACCCGCGAACTTCGCCTGCCACATCCGGGCACTCGGTGCCAATGCCAGCCTTGTTTCCGGGGTGGGTGCGGACCGGCTTGGTGACGAGGCGCTCCACCTGCTCAAGGCCCGAGGACTCGACCTCGCCTGCGTCATTCGTGATCCGCACCGACCCACGGGTACCGTCGCCGTCGACGTAGGCACGGACGGACAGCCCCGCTTCGAGATCGTGGAGCATGTGGCGTGGGATGCGATCCGAGCGACCGAATCGGCCCTCGACCGCGTGCGACGAGCGGATGCCATCTGCTTCGGGTCGCTGGCGCAGCGGACGCCCGAGGCGGCCCGTGCCATCCGGCAACTGGTCGCGGAGAGCCCTCCCACCGCACTACGGGTCTTCGATATCAACCTGAGGGCACCGTTCTACCAGGCGGACGTGGTCGAGAGATCACTGATCCTCGCCAATGTCCTGAAACTCAACGAGACCGAGCTGCCCGTGATCGCCGCTCAGTTTGGACTGCGTGGCTCAGTCGAGGAACAGCTCGATACGTTGGCCGGGCGTTTCGAACTCAATACCATTGCCCTGACGCTCGGGGCCGCCGGTAGCCGTCTCTATCGTGCCGGACGCTGGAGCGCCGAAGCCGGACGGACCGTATCGGTGATCGATGCCGTGGGTGCCGGTGATTCCTACACTGCGGCTCTCGTGATGGGACTTTTGGGGGACTGGCCCACGGAGGCACTGCTGACGCGGGCCACCGATATTGCAGCCTTTGTCTGCACCCAGGCTGGAGCCACGCCAGAATTGCCAGCCAGACTCCTCGAGCCCATCGCCATCACGTCGGGCTAATCCGGAAGAATCCTCCCAAAACCGCGAGAAATCCCGCCATGAGGCTCATGGTCTGGGCGGCCGTGATACCGGCACCTCGATGTCGGTCACGCCGGGATGTGTGGGCGTTGAGGCACCCACCGGCCAGACCGCCCCGGAAATCAAGACGCTGGGGTTGCTGCTCTGAACCTCCCCTTTCCAATTCGGTGGACGCCCGTAACGTCGGACCATGATTCCACGGGGGACTCTGCATGCTGCCATCGCCTGCCTCGGGTTGGGCCTGTGTCTCTCTTCGGGAGAGGGCGCCGAGAAGTCCCAACGACGTCCCCAGAGTGGCGCTGCATCCAAGAAGGGATCTACAAACGCTGCAGGCTCGCAGGGCTTCTCCACCGCAGAGCTCGTCAAGCGGGTCAAACCCAGCCTCGTCGTGCTGTCCACCCGCAGCCGGGGCGGTTCAGGGGAAGGCGTTGGAACCGGATTCGTCATCGACCCCTCCGGACTCGTCGCCACCAGCCTCCACGTCGTCGGGGAGTCCCAACCCGTCACCGCTCGCCTCGCCTCAGGTGAGACCGTCGAAGTTCTCGGACTCCACGCCTTCGATCGCCATGCCGACCTCGCCATCCTGCGCGTCGCGGCCACCAACCTCCCGGCGCTGCCCCTCGGCGATGACATCTCTCTCGCCACCGGGGCTGAAGTCGTCGCCATGGGGAACCCGCTCGGTCTGGAGAACTCGGTCGTGGCCGGGGTGTTGTCGGGTCGACGCACCTTCGACGAGATCGAGATGCTCCAGCTCGCCATCCCCATCGAGCCCGGGAACTCCGGCGGCCCGCTCGTCGACCGCTCCGGTGTGGTCCAGGGCATCATCAACGCCAAGTCGCTGCTCACCCAGAACCTTGGGTTTGCCACGCCGGTCCGAATGCTCCGTCCACTGGTCGAGCGTCCCAACCCCATCCCGTATACCCGCTGGATCCGCAATCGGGCTCTGGACCCCGATCGGTGGGAGGCCTTTCTCGGAGCCCGATGGCAACAGCGCAGTGGCCGCATCCAGGTGGAGGGGGCCGGCAACGGGTTCGGCGGACGCGCTTACCTCCTCCAACGTGGCACCCACCTCGAGAATCCCTACGAGATCCGGGTCCAGGTCCGTCTGGACGACGAATCCGGAGCCGCCGGACTCATCTTTGGTGGTGATGACTCCGGACGCCACTACGGCTTCTACCCCACCGGCGGCCAGCTGAGACTCACGGCATTCGAAGGACCGGAGGTGTTCGACTGGCGGATTCTCGGGACGGTACCGAACCCTGCCTATCGCCCGGGTGACTGGAACCTGCTTCGGGTTCGGCACGAGGCAGGTCACATCCGATGCTGGGTGAACGGTGCCGAGGTTTTCTCGGTGTCCGAGGACGCGCTGAAGGGGAACCGCATCGGCCTCGCCAAATTCCGCAACACCACCGCCGAGTTCCGTGACTTCCAATCAGGCCCCAACCTTGCCCCGCCGGCGCCGATCTCACCGGAACTATTGGCGTCGTTGCAGAGAGCTCCACGGGAACTCGACACGTTGAGCGCCGAGGACCAGAAGGTCCTCCAGGAACGCCTGCCCGAGGTCCGCACCTCCCTCGCGGAACAGGCCCGCAGCCTGGAGATTGAGGCCGCCCGCCTCCGAGACCTCGCCACCCAACTGCACAGGGTCCAGGTCCGGAACCGCCTTGTGGCCGAACTCAACCAGCCGGAGGACCGCATCGACCTCGCCCGCACGACCCTGCTGGTGGCGCTCCATGATCAGCCCGATCTCGACATCACCGCCTCGGAGGACCAGATCCGCGTCTGGGGAGAGGAACTCCGCGGTCGACTCCAAGGCACCGCCTCGGATTCCGAGAAGGTCCGGGCACTCTGCAGGTTTCTCTTCGAGGAGAACGGATTCCATGGCAGTCGCCACGACTACTCCAACCCGGCCAACAGCCACCTCAACCAGGTCCTCGACGATAGGGAGGGACTGCCCATCACCCTCAGCATCGTGTTCCTGACGGTGGGTGAGCGGGCTGGAATCCAACATCTCCACGGTGTGCCACTGCCTGGCCATTTCCTTGTGAAGCACGCACCACCCGGCGGCGATGAGCAGCTCTTCGATGTCTTTGATGGGGGGCGACCTTTGACCCACAGCGATGCCGACGAGCTGGGGGCCCAATTCGCCCGGGTCCCGGTCCGGACCGAGGGGATGCGTCCCTCCACCAGGCGCGAGATGATCGTGCGCATGATCGGCAACCTGCAGTCGTTCAAGGAACGCGAGTCCGGTGCCGCGCCATCGCTGCCCTATGCCGACCTGCTGGTCGCGGTTGTTGGTGAGCCCCAGCTTGAGGCCTCCCAACGTCTTGACCGCGCCCGGCTCCGCGCCCGCGCCGGGGACATCCAGGGCGCGCGCGAAGACCTCAGCTGGATCGTCGACACCGCGCCACCCGGATACCCGCTGGAGCCCATCCGCCAGATGCTGGACCGGATCACGTCGGATCCGCGGTAACCAACGCGTGGGGCACTCCCTTCCTAGCCTCAACGGACACCGGCCACCCACCACAACCAGAGCAGGACCGCTCCCAGAACGCCAATCCAGAGCCCGCTGCGACGTCTACGTTTGACATAGACGAGGAGCCAGAGGCCCGAGATGGAGACAAGGGTCAGCAGCCCGGCGACGAGGTCAATACACAGGGACCAGACCGGTCCTGTGTGTCGACCTTTATGGAGATCGTTCAGCAGGGCGACCGGCCCTTCGAGGACCACGGCGCCCTCGTAGTCTCCGGACGCCCTCTGGAGCGTCACATCGGCAGAGCTGCCCGGTCCCTTGAAGGCCACCGTCAGGACGGTTTCTTCGTCCCGGATATCGTCGACGAGTCCCGGGATGCCCTGCTGCTCCCGGAGAGCCTCCACCACCCTGAGGGGATCGGACGACTTCCCATCCGCGCCCAGCCTGAGCCACGAGGGCTCGATCCTTCCTCGGACGGTGGATTCGCGACGACGCCCTCCAAGAGTCCAGTCGGGATGGTTGAGGGTCAGTCCCGTCACCGAGAAAAAGAGCAGAGCCCCGAGGCCCAGCATCGATACATAGGTGTGGAACCACCGCATCCAACCGGGCATCCGCTGCCGGTCCCGGGATGCGGACTCATCAGTTGCCGGAGGTGCTTCGGCGGTACTCAAGCGATGCCCCCTGGATTTCCTCGTTGCCCTTCAGGTCCACCTTGAAGGGATCTCCGCCGACCGCGAACGGATGCTTCATGAGCTGGTAGGTCCCATGCTCGCGGGCCGCCTCGAGATAGAAGGTGTAGTTGCCCGACGGCAGCATCTCTCCATGGTCGTCACGGCCGTCCCACACCACGCTATACTTGCCTGGATTGCGGGTCGCTCCGGAGAGCGTGGCGGTCAGATCCTTGTCCTCCGCCAGCCGTCGAACCTGGTCCCCGCGATGCCATCGACGCAGGTCCGGAATCCACCGCTGCCCCTTCTCCGATTTGAGGATCCAGAGCAGCAGGGTGCGAACGGGGAAGCCGTCCTTGTCTTCGATCCAGGCCGCCACGTAGGGACGCTGATAACGCCCGCCTTCCGCACGTCGGATCTCGAAATCCACGCGCAGCTCCAATGGAGAGGACTTCGCCGGGGCGGAGGCCTTGGGAGCCGTCTCGTCCGCCAACAGCACCGGGGTCCACGAGGTTGCCGGCCAGCGGGAGCTTCGGACCTGTCGGCCATCCGACATCACCATCAGGCAGGCGATTCCCGGATTGGCCTCCACGAGCCGGAGGCCGTCCACCGGACCCAACACGCTCAGAGTGGTCGACAGCGCATCGGCCGTCATGGCATCCGGAGCGAGAACGGTCACGCCGGCGACCTCCTGGACCGGTTGACCGGTTCGTGGGTCGAGGATGTGGGAGAAGGACTGCCCTCGTACCCGGACACCGCGTCGGTAGCCACCACTGGTGGCCAGCCCATGATCGACCACGGAGAGAGCGGTGAGCGGTGGGGCATTCTCGGCATCATTCCGTGGATCGGTCAGAGCGACCCGGTGAGGGAAGCGTCCCCGAACCCGGAGATCGCCTCCGATCTCGAGCAGGACCCCTTCCACCCCTGGCGTCCGCGACGCAGCGGCGCTGGCCTGTTCGATGATGTAACCCTTGGCGATCGCATTCAGGGACAGCGGCGTGTCCGAGAGATGTTCCGCGGTTCCCGCTGTCGCATCGATCCGCCAAGCGGATTTCGCAAGATCCCGGACGACCAAAGCCAGATCCGACGTGTCCGGCACACGATCGGCTGCCGCCGCGGTCTTCCAGAGACGCGTCAGCCGCTCGACACCGGGGTTGAAGGCTCCTTGGGACTCCCGTTGCCACCGTTCGGAGGCCACGAGAACGGCGAGGAGTTCCGAAGAAATCGGCACGCGCCGGGAGCGGGTCCGTTGCCAGCGGCTGAACTCACTCTCCGGTGAATACCCGCTGAAGATCCGCGCCAGACGATCGATTTCCGCCAAGGACACGGCCTCTGCCCGCGAGGCTGTCGCGGCATCCACACTGTGCACCTTCAGCTCAAACGACGTCCCGAGAACATTCTCATGGTGGAACGTTGTCAGGATCGGGTCGGGCGCAGTGGCCGCCCGGACGAGAAGTCCACCCAAGGCCCAGGGGAGAAGTCGCAGCAGGACTGTGGGACGCATCGTCTTGAATGAAAGGACCTCAGTTGGCCGGAGGGGTCCTGGGTCCGTCGCCTCGGCGAGGCCGGTCATCATGATCGTCATGGCCGCCGTCCGGCCGCCCCGCACCCTGGACCGAGAGCGCCTTGGTCAGCTCGTCACGGGTGGCGAACCCGTCCTTGTTGGCATCCGCACGCGCCACGATGCCCCGCATCCGTTCCGGCAGCTCGTCAGCGCTCAGCTTGCCGTCCCCGTTTTTGTCGAACGCCATCATCCCGTTGACGGCTTCAGTCGCGTCGGCGCGCGGACCGCCGCGCTCGCCACCGCGCTCACCCGGGTTGGGTCGGATCTCATCCCCGCTCAGCTTGCCGTCTCCGTTCTTGTCGAGCGTCTTCAACGCCGCAGGTGCCTTGGCAATCTCGTCGGCGGAGATCTCACCGTCCTTGTTGGTGTCCAGCGCCTGGACCAACGGGTTGATCCGCATCATGCCACCGCGTCCTCCGGGACCCCCGGGCCCACCCGGTCCTCCTTCACGGAACTCAGGCCGCGGTCCACCGGGAGGAGGCTGCTGGGCCCACAGGGCAGTCGATATCAAAGCAACAAAGGTGATGCCGGTGAGGGAGGGTCGTAGAATCATACTCCGTGTAGGACCGCAATCCGGGCATCGGGTTACGATCGACGCAGCCCGATTCAGGACTTCCGACTTCACCCCGGTGGAAATCGCCTTTCCGCCCCGAAGATACCCCGGTACGAAGCTCCCTGTGACGCGCGACTATCTGAACAGCTGCCAGCAACTCGTCGCGACGGTTGCACAGCAGATCCCAGTCATCGAGAAGGCAGCAGACCTCTTCAGCCAGACCATCCTCGCCGGACGGATGGTCCACCTTTTCGGGTCGGGTCACAGCCGCATCCTGGTGGAAGAGATGTGGCCACGGTACGGGTCTTTCCCCGGCTTCAATCCAATCGTCGAACTCTCCCTGAGCTTCCACAACCTGGTCGTCGGCGCGAACGGCCAGCGTCAGGCGATGTTCCTCGAGAACGTCCCCGGACTCGCGGCCCGAATCCTCAGGAACTTCGACCTCTCCTCCCTCGACAGCGCCCTCGTGGTCTCGTCCAGCGGCTGCAACATCGTCCCCATCGAGATCGCCGAGGAATTCCAGCGCCGGAAGGTCCGCGTGATCGCGATTATCTCCAGGGCCCACAGCGAGGCCAGCACGAGCCGACGACCCGACGGTCGAAAACTCCAGGACTTCGCCGACCTGGTCCTCGACACCGGCGCACCCGTGGGCGACGCGATGGTGACTGTTCCGGGTCTCGACACCCCCGTAGCCCCGGGCTCGACGGTAGGCGGCTGCCTGCTGGTGAACTCGATCAAGGCTGAAGTGGCCGCGCGACTCACGGCTGCAGGACATCCGCCCAAGGTGCTGACAGCCGGAGCCGTGGTGGGATCGGACCGCGCCACCGCCCTCTTCGAGGCGGCCTATGACGAACACGCCCGCCGTCTCGCCAGGCTCTACGAGAACCTGGGTGACCCCGCCTGAGGTTCCGGAACTGCTTCGGGTCCACGCTGCGGATATGGGTGGGTAGGCCAGTGCTCTAGGCCACAGGCCACACCCCGTGAGGCCTCCCCCCAGCCTTCATTCTCTGCCGCACCCCAGCCCTAACTGGTCGGGGTCAGGTCATGCCGCTCGGGTTGGGGTCAGGTCATGCCGCTCGGGTTGGGGT
>CAZZKQ010000013.1:0-2245 GCA_964654875.1 uncultured Verrucomicrobiota bacterium
TGGCGACGCCCGAGGAGGCGGTCGAGATGGCCAAGGCCGGGGCCGACGCGATCATCGCCCATGTCGGCACCACGGTGGGTGGCAGCATCGGGGTCACCAAGGCCGTGGTGGGCTGGGATTTCACACTCCAGCGGACCCAGGAGATCGTCGACGCCGCCTCCCGCGTCCGGAAGGACATCTTCTTCCTCTGTCACGGCGGTCCGATCAACACCCCTGACGATGCCAAGCGCGTGCTCCAGAACACGGATGCGGTCGGGTTCGTCGGGGCCAGCTCGCTAGAACGCATGGGGGTCGAGGCCTCGCTCACCCAGCTGACCCGGGACTTCAAGGCGCTGAAAGCGCCTGCCGCCAAGCGTCTCGCGAGGAAGCGCTGAGCCATCGGGAGATCCGGTCATCGACGGGTCTCGGGCCGTGGTGGTAGCGTTCCGCCCATCCCATGAGCCATCGATTCATCACCACGGCAGAGGCACTCCAGGAGAACTTCAAGGGGCGCACGAACTACTGGATGTGCCGACCCGAAGTCTGCGAGGCAGAACTGCTGCAGATCTGTCGTGCAGTCCTGCCGGCGGGTGAGGGACACCCATTCCACACCCATCCCGAACTCGAAGAGGCCATCTATGTCCTCGAGGGCCAGGTGGAGCAATGGGTCGAGCAGAAGCGACGCCTCCTGGACCCCGGAGAGGTTGCCCACATCCCGGCAGGGGTGGTCCATGCGACGTTCAATCCCACCTCCAAGGACGCCGTCATCCTCGCGATCCTGTCGCCAGGCCGGTTCAAGGGCCCCTTTGCTGTCGATGTCAGCGGCGAGGAACCCTGGAAGTCCCTTCGTCCACCCGCCAAGGGCTGATCCCTCAGACCATGGATGCCACTGACGTTCGGCGGTTTGTCACGGGTGTCGAGCCTATTGTCGAGCTCACCCGCTTCACCCGGAACGAATGGCTGAGCCGGCCCGACATCGTCCCGTGTCGCGAGCTGCTGCTGGTCCGGGCGACAATGCAGCCGGGCAAGAGCCACCCGTTCCATCGGCATCCCCACCGGGAGGAGATCATCTACGTTCTCTCAGGAACGGCAGAACAGTGGTGCGGGGATCGGCATCGGGTCCTGAAGCCCGGGGACATGGTCCTGATTCCGAAGAACGAGGTGCACGGCACCTACAATCCCTTCGACGAGGAGGTGGTCTTCCTCGCCATCCTGAGCCCATCCGAGGCTGAAGGACCCGACGTGGTTGATGTCGACCATGAATTCCCGTGGAAGGATCTGAGACAGCGCAACCAGTTGCCGGAGTGCGGGTAGTGGGAGTTGCTGACGGTTTGGCTCCGGGTGCATCCGTTGCGGTTGGCGGGCGGCTGGATGGGGTGGTGTGGTCGACCGTTTGGCGGTCGCACTTCCGTAGAGACACGATGGGATGGCTCGGGTAGCCTTCCGGTGTCCAACCTAGAGGGGCATCCTAATCCGGGATGTCGTCTCCCCCCATCCCCAAACGCATGAAATCACCCGCTGCCTCCAAGCGCTCCGGCATCCTCGCCGGCGGCAACTGGATCGTGGATCAGGTCAAGATCATCGACACCTATCCCCAGCTCGAACAACTGGCCAACATCAAGTCCCAGAGCCAGGGCACGGGCGGTTCCCCGTACAATGTCCTCGTGGACCTCGCCAAGATGGGGGCAGGGTTCCCGTTGGCGGGTGCAGGTCTCGTCGGAAAGGATGCCTACGGCCAGTACATCCTCGACGATTGCGTCGCCCACAAGATCGACACCAAGCACCTCAAGGCCACGGGCGAGGCGCCGACCAGCTACACCGACGTGATGACGGTGCAGGGCACGGGCAAGCGCACCTTCTTCCACCACCGTGGGGCGAATGCCCTCTGGGACGCCAAGGACCTCGATTTCACCAAGACCAAGGCCCGCATCTTCCATCTCGGTTACCTGCTGTTGCTGGACAAGATGGATGCCCTGAACAAGGAGGGTGTCACCCACGCCGCCAAGGTGCTCCAGGCCGCCCAGGCGGCTGGACTGAAGACCAGCGTCGACCTCGTCAGCGAGGCCAGCGACCGGTTCAAGGCCGTCGCCGTCCCAACCCTGAAGTACGCCGACTACGCGATCATGAACGAGTACGAGGCGGGCCAGGTGGCCGGCTTCAAGATCCGCAAGGAGGGCGTGCTCGACACCGTCTCCCTGCGCCATGCGGCCGGAGCGATCCTCCAGTTCGGCGTGAAGGAGCTGATCGTCATCCATTTCCCCGAGGG
>CAZZKQ010000013.1:2345-20164 GCA_964654875.1 uncultured Verrucomicrobiota bacterium
CGTCCGCCCCTCGAACCCGAGGAGGATTGATTCGTGCTCGGGAGGTCCCGGCCCGATGTTCCGGGAGCAGGATCAGTTCCCCGGGGAATCGGTGGATCGGAACCATAGCCAGTGATTTCGGAACCGATCGAGGTTGCCCAGCAGGTTGTTCTCGAAAAGCCAGTCCTGCAGGTAGGCGGCCCACTCCGAATCTCTTTCTCGGATCACCAGGGACATCTGGTTTTTCAATTTCCCGCCGAACGCCGGGATCATGATGAGTTGCGGGTGGAGTACGGCCAAGGCGCTTCCCTCCTCGGCCGAGCTGACCACGGCATCGTATTCCGTCCCCAGACCATCGAGGGCCTGGTCCCATTGAATGAAGTTCCGGA
This sequence comes from uncultured Verrucomicrobiota bacterium, assembly GCA_964654875.1. Classification (GTDB taxonomy): domain Bacteria; phylum Verrucomicrobiota; class Verrucomicrobiia; order Limisphaerales; family UBA9464; genus UBA9464. The sequence continues at coordinate 2,714 of CAZZKQ010000013.1, forward strand.
AGAGTACCGAGCCATCCGCGGCGGTTCCCGGCCTGATTTGGTGTCGGATGGTTTGTTTCAGGTCGTAGGAGAGTTGTTTCAGGCCCTCACAGGCAAAGGTGACCCGTTCTGATGAGGTCGGCTGGAGCTTCATCTGCAGGCGCGGAGCGTGTTCATCGCTGGTCAGCAGGGCGACATGGACCTGTTCATAGTAGATTGGCTGGAACCGGACGGAGTTCCTCATCCCGCTGCCTTCGATGCCTCCTAGAACGAGGTCGATGCGACCCTCCGCGAGACGGGACTCCAGTCCCTCGCGATCGAGAGTCCAGAGTTCAAGTCCAACCCCGAGGGATTGGGCAAGCCATGCCATCATTTCAACATCGTAACCGACCCACTCTCCCGCACGGTTGCGGTAGATCCAGGGCGGTTGGGGGCCACGTAGACCCGCCCGCAGGACCCCTCGCTCTCGGATTGCCGTCGATGTGACCGGGCCTGCCTTCGAGACGCTGTCGGCGGGTGGTGTGGAGATGGCGGTGTTGGTAGCCATGAGCCGTCGGTCGAGGATCGTCGAGGCCGCACGATTGGATTCATGGAGGGTCCGCTTCAGGATCGCATGGCCAAGGATGCCGAATCCGAGGGAGGTTGCGCCGGTGAGGACGACCAGTCCCGCGAGTCGTGGCATACGGGCACGGATGGGAAGGCTGATGAACAGGGAACCGGCGAATGCGGTCGCCAAGGTGACCGCATCGGCGAGCCGGCTCATCCACGCATGGTTCACGAAGTAGAATGATGCTAGACCCTCTGGAAGCCCAAGCCCACGAAGCTCAGCTGTGAGCGCGAAATAGGTGCCTCCCGAAATGCTCGGCAAGCCGGTCAGCAGCATCCGAAACGTCTTTGCGGGTGAGATCGGCATGTCGAAATACCAGGCCGCGAATGGGATGAAGGTCAGGCACAGGATCTTGCCCAGAGAGACAACCGTGAAAGAGAGAAGAATAAAGGCCTCCATGCCTGCGAAGTTCGCCTCCATGTCGGCATTCGGAGTGCGGTGCTTCTGGATCTCCATCCTGATGGATTCCTGCAGCGTCGGAAGGACGAAGGGGAGGTTGCCGATTGAGACCGCGAGGACCATGGGGCCCCGGATTGCGCGCAGGAATTGCCGTGGGTGGATGCCTAGCAGGCCGTTCAAGCATCCGGGAATGACCACCAGCAGAAACACCATTGAAGGGACCAGCATCGTCACGATCAGTCCGGTCATGCGTTGCAGATCGTTGGAGTCCAGTGTCCCAACCGCCTTGGCCACGATGGCCAGCGTTCCTGCTGGGGATAGGCCGCGGACCACCCACCCCATGATCTTGTTGATCAACAGTCGCAGGGGTTGGACGATCAAGAGGATTGCATCCCGTTCGGGAAGCCGGTGGATTGCGAGGCCTACGATCGTGCTGACGATAGCCAACCCTGCGTAGTTGCCGCGGGCAAAAGCCATGAACAGGTTTGAGGGTAGGAGCGTGGCGATCACGTCCAATTCACTCCGATCCGTGAGGATGGAGGGATGAAAGAGAGGGGAGGAAACCAGGCGTGGCAGCACCATAGGGGCGGTCACCACTGCGGTTGACCCCAGCATCACGATTCCAATTAAAACCCATGCCCCGCGCCGGAACAGCCTGGAGGCGGCCACCGGACTCAATACGGCGAGGCTTCCCGTGATCTCCAGCACGAGGAACGGGAGACTCAGCATCGTCATGGAACGAATCAATATGTCCCCCACAGGCGACAACACCTCGGCCCGTCGTCCAAGAAGCCCTCCCAGAACGCCCCCGAGAATCGCCCCCAACAGACAGCGGGTCCCCGTGGTTCTGGGAATCCACGACGAGATGAAGTGGCGACTGGTCACCGACCCATTACCGCGAGCGAGGACGGATCCTGTCACGCATCCATTTCAGCGGATCCTCACCCTGTAGAAGCCCGGCGAGCCATCCACCGCCTGGGGTGCGATGAACGAGGTGGCCCTTCCTGTGAAGGTGTCGGTGTGGACGGTTTCCCAGGTGACGAGGTCGAGGCTCCGCTCGACGACCAGCGGCAGGCTCGCCGGACCGCTGTAGTCGAAGCCAAACCGCGGGGGCTGCCCTGAAAGCGCCGCCGTTCCCGGGACGATCCGGACGGGTTGGTAGTCGCTGTCGTCAATCCTCACGATCTCATGGCGTCGACCTGGGACATTGAAGTGATGCAGCAGCAGGACCTCCGGCATGACCACTCCGGCGACTTCTGCCGCCTGGCGATCGAGGCGGACCTGGATCTCCTGCCCGCCCGTGTACAAAGGAGTCCGGGCCAGGGAATGGAGGACGGTGTCAAGGACTGGGTGGATCGAGTCGAAGGAGATCCACGGTGTCCTGTCGATCTGAAAAAAGCTGGGTTTAGCATAGGTCTGGACCCGGTAACGGAATGCGGTTGTGGCGTTGGTGAGCCCGATGGAGGAGGCCTTCACGGGCAGGACGAGCACCTGGTTGTTGAACGCGGCCGTGTCCAGCCGATCGGGCCGCTCCACGTTGATCGGGAGCCCTGGCAGCGACGCCCCTCCCACTGGGGTCATCTTCGTCTCCAGCACGTCCAGAGATCCTCCGCTCCCGTTTTCTATGATGAAATCCGGATTACCGTCGCCATCCCGGTCGATCTCCACGTCGATCCGCATCATCGCCCGTGCCAGGGAGGTCCAGGAACCGGCAGTGGCGATGCCGAAATAGAGGGTTGCCTGTCCTGGGTCCGATTGGAGGCCTCCATCGGTCGCAGCTCCAACGGCCAGAAGATCCATCGCCAGTGCCGCAGGATCGGTCGTGTTGAGCGGGGGGCTGGTGGCTCCCAGTTCAAAGGCGGAGACCACGGGATTGGTCTGGACGGAGAAGCCGCGGAAGCGGAGGGGCAGGTCGACGCGATCCTGGGTGTAGGTGGAAACGGCCGGCCGGATCAGACTCCGGTCGCTGTGCCAGTCCGCGGCGACGCGCACCTGGGCGTAGTAGGGGACATGAATCATTCCCCCGGCATGCGAGAACTCGATTTGCCCGCTGGCCTCGTTGGGGAAGTGTCGGGCCTTGCCTCCGGGTGCGGGATCAGCGGTGGGATCGAGGGAGACATCCACTTTGGAGGGGTCGATGGAAAGGTCGATCTCGGCCAGTGCAGTGCCGTGGGGTGGGATGCGGAGGCTGCGGGTTCTGGGCACCAGGCTGAACCCCGCCCTTGGGAGGGTGGGGGTCACGGACACGTCCAGATCCGCCGCGTTGGTCCCGTGGTTAACCACCCGGATCGTCCGGGTGGTCTGATAGTGGTTGGTGATCCAGAGGGAGCCGAACGAGATCGACACCTGCCCGGAAGCATCGTCGGCGTACGCGAGGACGGTGGAGGTGACGGCGGCATCGGGTTGCACGCGTCCGGCGCCCACCCGGGATTCCCCGTAGCGGTTGCCTGCCGCATCGCGCATCGGAACAGCGCCGTTCATGAGGGCCGCCTTGATCTCCTCCACGGTCCAGTCCAGATGGGATTGACGCACCAAGGCGGCCACGCCGGCCACCAGTGGTGCCGACATGGAGGTGCCGGTGGCAACCTTGCCGCGATGTCCGGTTCCGAACTCGGCCGAAAGAATATCCTGGCCCGGTGCGGCCAGGTCTGGCTTGAGGTGGGCATCCGGGGAGCCCGGTCCCCGGGAGCTCGAACTGCTGATGCGGTCGGTCAGTTCCGGCATCGGCACGATGATGGATGGATCCAGCCGTGCCGTGACCGCTTCGTCGGCCTCAATGACCGTCGTTAGCGCCCGCCCATCGTCCTGGCTGATCATCAACACCGGAATGCGGATATTCCCAGCCCCTCCGGCTGTAAACGGATCGCCTGGTGAATTGTTCATCAGAATCACCGCGATGGCGCCGGCTTCTTCTGCCTTACTGGCCTTTTCGGCAAAGTTACACGAGCCCCGTCGGATCAGGGCGATTTTCCCCTGGATCGCGGACGCATTGGCCAATGGACCGCAGGCTTCGATCGGGTCCGCGGCAATGACCTCGCCCTCGATGACCCCGGCCTCTGAGAGAGGCCTTGAGAAGGAGGCCTCGGAAGACCTTTTCAATCCGGCCACGGAAGCGGGGGACTTGATTTGCAATCCCTTGGCAAACCGGCCAGACGGGATGGAGTTTGCCACCGAGACGGCCCGGACGGCTTGGCTAGGGCTTCCGACAAGATGGAACGAGTCTCCAAAGTTCATCGCAGAAATGGTGACGACGCATCCCAGCAATGAGAGCCTATCCACCGCAACTTGGTCTGACCGCCAAGGCGCGACGATGCCGTATGGCTCGCCGATGGAGAGGTTCAGGACGTCTAGACGGTCTCTCGGGTCGAGGTCGCCATCCGGGTCCGATGCCCATTCAACGGCTTCGAGCAGGAACTCCGTGCTGTTGTTGCCGCCACCGAACACCTTAAGCGCATAGAGGAGAGCCTCCGGAGCCATTCCTGGACCGATTCCAAACGAAGTGAAATCGAGGGAGGCGTCATAGGCCCCGGTGTAGGCAACCCCATTGGTCAGGACACCCAGTCCGGCCGCGATCCCCGCCACATGGGTCCCATGCCCTTCGAGGTCTATGGGATTCGGGTCGGGACGCGGTACGGCCTTCGCCGGGTCCATCGAGTCGTAGTCATCCCCCACAAAATCAAAGCCACCGACGACTTTTGTCGTGGGAAACGTACCCGGAAGGATCCGGGAGGGGTCGATGGCCTTGAATGCCTCGACCGTTCCTGTACCGCCGAAATCGGCATGGGTGTAGTCGATCCCGGTGTCCACGATCCCGATTCGGATGCCTTTGCCGGTAAAGCCGGGTCGGCCCAACCCTGCACCATTCCAGATGGAGGGAATCTTGAGGAAGGGGATGGTTCGGTCCATCTGGACGTAGTAGGTGGGTACTGGCTCGATGGAGAGGACACCCGGGAGCGCCTCGAGGGCACCGATCCGGGAGGAGGGCACCCGGACTTGGATGACATTGACGAGGCGGACCATTTCACCGGTTACCACGGCTCCGAGCGACTCGATCCGTGGGCGCAGGACGTCGTGCTGCTCGCGGGCCCTGCGTGCCCGCTCCCGGTTCTCGGTGACCGTGTCGGCCGCCGTCGAGGGCGTCACGAAGGCGGGTTCTCGGTCGAGGACCAGGTAGACTGACTGGATGGGGTCATCCGGTGCAGCAGCCGGTGCTGTCTCGGCCCGACAGGGTGCCGAGAGGAGCACCGGAAGAGTGGCCCCCAATAGCAGGATGATCCATGAGAGGAAGGAGCGATGACCCCTCCCAGGGGTGAAAGAATGAGGGGAGTGGCTTTGGCCGCGGTGACGATCCATAGAACAACGATTTTTACGCCAGTCCTGTTGTAAATCTGGAGGTATCGATGGGGTATGGCCCGGAATGGAATGCGGATGTCCGACACGGGCGGACTCCTCTGGATCACAGTGGGGAGCGGATTCGCCCATTCGTGGCGTTGAGCCGGAACGAGGCCCCATCCTCCCGCACCTGCCGTTCGAACCGCCCGCCGGCGCATTCCACGATCAGCCCTCCAGCGGCGATGTCCCAGAGTCGGACTCCCTGCTCGAAGTAGCCGTCGAACCGTCCATCCGCGACGTATACCAGCGCCAGCGCGGCCGATCCGGTCATGCGGATCTTCCGGACCTTGGAGGACAGCGTCTGGATCGCATCGACCATCGATTCGAGACTGCCGGCCCGACCTGAGAATCCGAGAGCGACGATCGCTTCGTTGAGGGTCCTCTGGCTGACGGAAATCGGACGCCCGTTCAGCCGGGCAGGTTGGTTCCGGATCGCGGTCCAGATCTCACCCACAAACGGGTCATAGACAACCCCCGCAACGGTGGCATAGCCGTCGCTGTACCCGGCCGACCGCGGCGTCTCGCGGACCTGCAGGGCGATGCTCACGGCGGCGTGGGGGATCCGATGGGCGAAGTTCACGGTCCCATCGATTGGGTCCACCACCCAGCGGGCTTCGGCCTCAAGAATCCTGGCGTCGCTCTCCTCCTCGCCCAAAACGGGGATGGAGGGATGACGCTCCTGCAGCAGGCGGTGGATCAGGCGCTGACACCGGACATCGAGGTCGAGCTTGATGTCATGCTGGGTGGTGGCGTTGACCTTCTTGGTCCGGAGCCGATGGGAGACCATGAGGGCCCCCGCGGATTTGGCGGCGGCGACCGCGCTCTGGAGGGCTTTCTGGAGTGGAATGGGTTGGGTCTTGGACAGTTTCGGCATGGTGTGGAGTCGCTGCGGGCCTCGATCCTACGCGTGGCGTCCATCAGCGGCCAAGCGGAGGCTTGCCGGGTCCCCGGGGCGTTTCGGGAACCGCACTCGCCTGCAGGTTTTGCTTTTCGACCATCCCCCGATGCGGCAGAACCGGGGTTTCGTTTCGCCATGGCACTCATCGTCCAGAAGTACGGCGGCACCTCGGTCGGCAATCCCGAGCGGATCAGGAACGTCGCCCGCCGCGTGGCCCAGTACCGCAATGCCGGCGACCAGGTTGTCGTGGTGGTGTCCGCCATGAGCGGGGTCACCGACGGCCTGATCAAGCTCGCCAAGGAGATCACCGCACTTCCCAGCGAGCGCGAGATGGACATGCTCCTCGCGACCGGGGAACAGCAGACCATCGCCCTCACGGCGATCGCCCTCCAGACGCTGGGCATCGAGGCCGTCTCCCTCACCGGAGCCCAGGCGGGCATCGTGACCGATGGCGTCCATACCAAGGCCAAGATCCAGAACATCACCCCCCGAGGTGTCCACAAGCTGCTCGATGCCGGCAACGTGGTCATCGTGGCGGGGTTCCAGGGACAGACCCCCGAGGGCGACATCACCACGTTGGGACGCGGCGGCAGCGATCTTACCGCCATCGCCTTGGCCGCGGCGCTCAATGCCGACCTCTGCCAGATCTACACCGATGTCGACGGCATCTATACGGCCGATCCCCGGATCGTTCCGTCCGCCAAGAAGCTGCCCGAGATCGCCTACGACGAACTCCTCGAGCTCGCGGGCGCGGGCGCCAAGGTCATGCAGCTCCGCTCCGTTGAGTTCGCCAAGAAGTTCAACGTAATCTTCGAAGTCCGATCCAGTCTCAACGACAATCCCGGCACCATCGTGAAGGAAGAAACCAACAGCATGGAGGACGTCGTCGTCCGTGGCGTCTCCCTCGACAAGAATCAGGCCAAGATCACCCTGTTCGGGGTGCCGGATCAGCCCGGTCGGGCCGCCGGGATCTTCCGCGCCCTCGCCGACGCGGCGATCAACGTCGACATGATCGTCCAGAACACGAGCCACGACGGCACCTCCCGCGTGACGGATCTGAGCTTCACGGTCGACAAGCCGGATCTCCTCAAGGCGAGCAAGGTCATCGACCAGCTCAAGCCGTCCATAGGGTTCAAGGAGTCCGTCGCCAACGAGAGCATCGGCAAGCTGTCCGTCGTGGGCGTCGGCATGCGGAGCCACTCCGGCGTGGCCGCGAGGATGTTCGACGTCCTCGCTCACGAGCAGGTCAACATCGACATGATCTCCACCAGCGAGATCAAGGTGTCCGTGGTGATCGATCTCGCCAAGGGCGAGCACGCGCTCCGCGCCCTGCACCAGGCCTTCATCGGCTGATCCGAGGGCGGTTTGACCGCCAACCTACCCCACCGGCTCCATGGACCCCGTCGCCCGAGCTCGTGAGGTGTTCCGGACCGAGACCGAGGCCCTTGAGGCCGTCGCCGCTGGGCTTGATGCCACCTTCGCCCAGGCGGTGCAGTGTCTGGTGGAGGCCCTCGGACGCCGCAACAAGGTGGTGGTCGCCGGGGTCGGTAAATCGGGGAACATCGGCCGCAAGATCGCGGCCACCCTCTCCAGCACGGGAGCCCCCGCTGTCGTGCTCGACCCCGTCGATGCACTCCATGGCGATCTGGGTGTGGTCCACGAAGGCGACGTGGTCCTGGTGCTCAGCTACTCCGGGGAATCCGATGAGCTGGTCCACCTCCTGCCGGCCCTGAAGCGGTTCGGCGTCTCGATTGTGGGTCTGACCGGTTCGCCCGAGTCGACCCTGGGGCGTCATTCGGACGTGGTCCTGAACTGCCGTGTGCCCCGGGAAGCGTGCTCCTTCAACCTGGCCCCGACCTCCAGCACGACGGCAATGCTGGTGATGGGAGATGCCCTCGCGCTCACCGTCGCCGAGGCCCGGGGGTTGCGGCTTGAGGAGTTCGCGAAGCGCCACCCGGCCGGGGCCATTGGCCGGGCCCTGCTCATCAAGGTGGGGGATATCATGCGTCAGGGAGATCGGAACCCGGTAGCCACCACGTCGCTGAGTGTCCGGGATGCCCTCTTGGTGATGACCCGTGCGAAGTCCGGATCCGTCGCGGTCGTGGATGATCAGGGGCTCCTCGTGGGTGTCTTCACGGACGGCGACCTCCGTCGGCGCATGGCCGAGGACCCCGCCGTGCTCGGACGCCCCCTCGGGGATGTGATGACCCGGAATCCGATCCGTCTCCAAGCCGGTGCCCTCGCGGCCGAGGCACTCCGGGTGTTCCATGAACGACCGATCGACGACCTGATCGTGGTGGATCCCGACGGACGTCCGGTGGGCTTGGTGGATCTTCAGGATCTCCCGCGCCTGAAGCTGATGTGAGTCTCGGACCTGGCTGCGGAACCATCGCCATTGAGGCTCGGTCGAGTTCTGCACTTGGCCAACCGGCTTCCAATCCGCGACGCTCGCGGTCATGCATCTTCAAATCTGGTTGTGGGTGGTGGCCGGGTGCCTCATGGGATTGCGGTCCCTTGGAGCCGATCAAGCGCCAGGTCGTGCCGGCGCCCAGGTCGAGGCCGAGTACCGCGAGATCGTCACGCGGACCAACCAGCTCCGCTACCTCCTGTATCTGCCTGCCGACTACAAGGCGGATGCCGGTTCGAAGTGGCCTCTGGTCCTGTTCCTCCATGGAGCCGGGGAGCGGGGATCCGACCTCCAGAAGGTCGCGGTCCACGGCCCGCCCAAGCTCGTGTCCCAGGGACGGCAGTTCCCCTTCATCCTCGTCTCTCCCCAATGCCCTGCCGGACAGGTGTGGGATGAATCCGCCCTCGTGGGTCTCGTGGATTCCATCCAGGCACGCTATCGGGTGGACCCAGCCCGGGTGTACGTCACGGGCCTGAGCATGGGCGGCTATGGGACGTGGTTGCTGGCCCAGAAACATCCCGGGCGTTTCGCAGCCGTGGCCCCGGTCTGCGGGGGTGGGGACCGAATCCGGTCGCTCCTCCCGTCGCAGATCGAAGCCCTGAAGACGCTGGGGGTCTGGGCCTTCCATGGTGCCAAGGACAACGTCGTGCCGCTCTCGGAAAGCGAGCGCATGTGCGAGGCCTTCAAGCGTATCGGGGTCCAGGACATCCAGCTCACCGTCTACCCGGAGGCGAACCATGATTCCTGGACGGTCACCTACGAGAACCCGGCGCTGTACGAGTGGCTCCTGAAGCACCACCGCTGAATTTCCCCCGGTGGGCCCGCCACTGATGGCTCCCGCATTCGTTCTGACATGAGCAGTCCTTCCCCCACCTTCATCACCCCGGAAAGCCCGCACTTCAGCGGGTTCATCTTCAAGATCCAGGCGAACATGGATCCCAAGCACAGGGACCGCATCGCTTTCGTCCGCATCGTCAGTGGCCGGTTCGAACGCGACATGGTTGTGACCCATGTGCAGTCCGGGAAGAAGGTCCGCCTCAGCTCGTCGCACAAGCTGTTCGGCAACGAGCGCGAGACCGTCGATGAGGCCTTTCCTGGCGACATCATCGGGCTGGTGGGACATGACGGGTTCGGGATCGGCGACACGCTCACGACGGATTCCTCGATCTGCTACGACGAGATCCCGAGGTTCACCCCGGAAGTCTTCGAGTACTTCCACAACCCGAACACGGCGAAGTTCAAGCAGTTCCGTCAGGGTCTCGATCAGCTCCTCCGTGAAGGGGTGGCGCAGGCGTTCCAGCTCAAGGACACAGCCAGCCGGGTCCCGCTGCTGGGTGCGGTCGGACCGCTCCAGTTCGAGGTGCTTCAGTACCGGCTCGAGACCGAATATGGAGCGGAGACCCGTCGTGAACCCGCCGCGTTCGTCGCGGTCCGCTGGCTGCCCGTGGGGACGAAGTCGGAGGATCTGGACGCCATCTCATTGCCGACCGGATCCCGGTTCGCCTTCGACACGGAGCAGAACGCGGTAGCCCTCTTCCCCTCGGAGTGGGCTCTCAACTATTTCGTCCAGAATCACCCCTCGGTTCCGCTGACCCCTCTGCCCCCCAAGCGGGAGAGGTCCTGACCCGGTCTCCCAAGTCTCTGACCACCCCAGGAACTCTCGATGTCTGGTGATGCCACCCTGATCTCGGCGACCGATCTCCGCGTCGCCTTCAACGAGCGCGTCATTCTCGACGGCGCCTCACTCTCCATCCTGGATGGCGACCGTGTCGGCCTTGTGGGGCGCAATGGTTCCGGGAAATCCACCTTCATTCGGATCCTCGCCGAGCTCGCCACGCCCGATTCAGGAACGGTGTCGCGACGGAAAGACCTGGTCGTGGGCTACCTGTCCCAGGACTTCACCCTGGATTCCTCGAAGAACGTCCATGAAAACGTCAAATCCGGGGCCCAGGAGGTCCTGGATCTGATCGAGGAGTTCGAGGGTCTTCCCGCCGAATCGCATCGGCACTCGGAGCTCGAGGAACGCATCCGGATTCTGGAGGGATGGGATCTCGAGCATCGGATCGCGACGGCCATGTCCCAGCTGCATTGCCCGGCCGGCGATCGTGCGATCGATGCGCTCTCGGGCGGTGAGAAACGTCGGGTGGCCCTGTGTCGGGCCATCATTTCACGCCCCGACCTGTTGATCCTCGATGAACCAACCAACCATCTCGACAACGAGTCGATCGAGTGGTTGGCGGACTACCTCGAGCACTACCCGTCGGCCTTCCTGCTGGTCACGCACGACCGCTACTTCCTCGAGCGGTGCATCAACCGGATGGTGGAGCTGGCGGACGGGACCTTCTGGTCCCATTCGGGAACCTACGCCGACTACCTCGAGGCGAAGGCCTCACGTCAGGCCACCGCGGAGCTGGTGGAGCACAAGCGTCAGGTGGCCCTCAAGCGGGAGTGGGAATGGTATCGGACCGGTCCCCGGGCGCAGCGGACCAAGTCGAAGATCCGCATGGCAGCCCACGAGCGAGCGGTGGAAGAAAAGGCGCCCGAATTTGAAAAGGACGTCGATCTCGTCATCCCGCCGCCGCCGCCGCTGGGTAATCGGGTGGCGGAACTGGCCAATGTGGGCATGGAGTTCGGGGGGCGCCGGCTATTCTCGGGCGTCAGCCTGAAGTTCGCCGGCGGACAGCGGATCGGCATCACCGGCCGCAACGGCCTCGGCAAGACCACCCTGCTGAAAATCCTGCTGGGTGAGCTCAAACCCACCGAAGGAGAGGCGAGGGTGGGACCGCTCACGCGATTCAACTATGTGGACCAGGCCCGGCTGGCGTTGGATCCGGAGGCGACGGTGCTCGATGCGGTCGGGGACGGCACCGAGTTCGTGGTGTTCGGTGAGGGACGTCTCTCGCTGCGGGCCTACCTGAAGCGGTTCCTGTTCAACGATGACCGCCTTGTCGCCCGCGTGAAGCATCTCAGTGGCGGAGAGCGGAGTCGTCTCCTGCTCGCCCGCATCCTGAAGAGGGGTGGCAACTTCCTGATCCTCGACGAGCCGACGAACGACCTCGACCTTCCCACCCTGCGGGTCCTCGAGGAGGCGCTCCTGCAGTTCCCGGGCGTGGTCCTGATGGTCAGCCACGACCGCTATTTCCTGAACCGTGTGAGCACCGACATCCTCGCCTTCGAGGGCGAGGGGCGGGTCGTGTCCAGTTCTGGCGACTACGACTACTACCTTGAGAAGCGGCGTCGTCAGGAGGCTCCGGTCCGCCCTGCGGCCCCCGCCCCGGAGGCCAGGGTTGCCAAACCTGCAGCCCAGAAACCCCGACGGTTGAGCTTCAAGGAGCAGAAAGAGCTCGAGGGCATGGAGGCGGCGATCCAGGTTGCGGAGACGCGGGTGACGGAGCTCGAGGGACGCTTTGCCGACCCCGACTTCCACCGGAAGCATGGTGCGCAGACCGCCGATCTCACCCGTGAGCTGGAGTCTGCCCGAGCCGAGTCTGCCCGCCTGTTCGCCCGTTGGGAGGAGCTCGAAGCCATCCGCCAGGCGTCTGCGTGACCCCAAGTCCGGATTGGAGGGGGACTCACGCTGGGACGCGGTGACGCGGAGGAAAAACGGGGCGTTTCAAAAATGAGGGGATGGCCCATGACCTGGCCCCAATTTGTGGAGGCCCACGACCTGTGCCCAACAGGAACGCCTCGCAGCGATGGAGATCCAGACCGGTAAAGACCCATGACCTGTCCCTTCACCGCATCGGGGATCGGTGGAGGTTGAGGATGCGGGACAGCCAACCGCTTTCTGCCCTTCTCTAGGGATCCGGTTTGGAGCAGGGTCTCCGGACAACATCATGGGTGCTCAATGGAAACAGGCGGGCCGTGAGGCTGCCGCCCACAAGAAGGGTCAGGTCGTCGGCAAGATGGTCCGCGAGATCATGATCGCGGCCAAGCTGGGCGGGGCGGACCCGGACCTGAACGCGCGGCTCTTCGTGGCCGTGGAGAAGGCCAAGAAGGCCAGCGTGACCCGCGACACCATCGACCGTGCCATCAAGAAGGGTGCGGGCCTGCTCGACGAGAAGGTCGAGTATGAGTCGGTGGTCTACGAGGGATTCGCCCCTCACAAGGTGCCGGTGATCGTCGAGTGCCTCACCGACAACCGGAACCGCACCGCACCCGACATCCGCCATCTCTTCGGCAAGGGCGGTCAGATGGGCCAGCCGGGGTCCATGGGGTTCTTCTTCGAGCACATGGGTGTGGTCGAGGCCACCCATCCGGATGCAGGTCGTGATCCGGAGGCCGATGCCATCGAGGCCGGGGCCCAGAATGTCGAGAAGATAGAGGGAGACGAGGCTCCGGAGTCGGGACAGGGGGCCCGGTTCTTCACCGATCTCAAGGAGCTCGCCCACGTCAGCAAATGGCTGAAGGAGGCGGGTTGGACGATCCTTGCCAGCGAGATGCGCTATCTCGCCAAGAACCCGGTCGAGCTCGGGGAGAAGGAGCGCGCTCAGGTGGTCGAGTTCCTCCAGGGCATCGATGACCACGATGACGTCCACCACGTCTTCGCCGGGTTGAAGTAGGTCCAGGGGCGAAGGATCCCCATCGCAGACTCGGACGCGGGCTCTCGGTTCCAACAAAAAAGGGAGCCGGCGGTCCGGCTCCCTTCGCTGAAGTCCTCTAGGACTTCTTGGATCACTTGGCCTTCTCGATGGAGAGGAGTTCCACGTCGAAGACGAGGGCCGTGTTCGGGCCGATCTTCGGCGGGGCACCGTTCTCGCCGTAGGCAAGCTTGGCGGGAATGACGATCTGCCACTTGTCGCCCTCCTTCATGAGCTGGAGCGCTTCGGTCCAGCCCGGGATCACACCGTCGACGGGGAACGAGACGGGCTCGCCGCGGTCGACCGAGCTGTCGAAGACGGAACCGTCGGGCAGGGTGCCGTGGTAGTGGACCTTCACGGTGTCACGCGGTCCCGGGGGTTTGCCGGAAGCGTTGCCGGACTTGATGACCTTGTACTGGAGACCGGAGGCGGTGGACTTGACCCCTTCCTTCTTCGCGTTGGCGGCGAGGAAGTCCTCGGAGGCCTTGATGTTCTTGGCCCCCTCGGCCTGCTGCTTGGCCTGCTGCTTGGCCATCATCTGGGTCCGGAACTCGTTCATCACATCCCGGATCTCAGCCTCGGTCAGCCCCGGCTTGCCCGCGAGGGCATCGGCCAAGCCGGCAGCGAGGGCCTTCGGATCCACGTCCACACCCTGGTCACGCATGCTGGTGCCCATCTGGGTGCCGATGGCGTAGCTGAGCTTGAGCTTCGGATCCTTGAGGTCCGGTGCGTTCTGGGCGTGGAGGGTGCCGGCGAGCGCGAGGGCCGCCGCGAGGTGACGAACGGAGATGAGGTTCATGAATGGGAAGCGCCGGTCATGTCGGGGCGCGGGTTGGGACCCTTGCAGGTTGCGATGCCGGGTCAATGGATGAGTTCGTGATGGGATGTTCGATCGGCCGGCGCCTCTCTCCAATCGGGGCTCTTCATCCTTCGCGGTCCAGGCCATGCTGGTGCCGATGTGTGGCCGATTTTCACTGACGGTCCGCGGCAGGGTCCGGGTTGCCGAGGTGGAGGAGCAGGTCGTTGAGATCGACGTTCCCGCACCCCGCTACAATGTTGCACCGGGGCAATCCGCCACCGTGATCCGTCGAGGCAGCTCGGGCGTGGAAGGGGCCTTGCTCCGCTGGGGTCTGATTCCCTCCTGGGCCCAGGACCCGAAGATGGCGTTCCAGTGCACCAACGCACGGGCCGAGACCGTGGCGACGCGGCCAGCCTTCCGGGATGCATTCCGGCAGCGACGCTGCGCGGTCCCGGTCGACGGATTCTTCGAATGGGAGAGGTCGGGCAGGAGCCCGCTGCCGTGGCGATTCGTGCGGCCGGACCGCTCCGTGTTCCTCCTTGCCGGGCTCTGGGAAACGTGGAGACCGCCCGGCGACCAGGCCGACGTGGAGACCTTCACGTTGATCACGACGGGTGCCAACGCCGACATGGCCCCGATCCACGATCGGATGCCGGTGCTGCTGGATCCCACAACGCTTCGGACCTGGATGGATCCGAGGAGCAACCTGGCCTCGCTGGAAGGGGTGATGCAGCCGTCACCGGAGGCAACCCTGGTCCGTCATCGGGTCTCGACCGTGGTCAACAATGCCCGGAACGAGGCCCCGGACTGCATTGAGCCCTTCGAGGAATCCGGCCCCATGGAGGGCTTCCTTCCGCTGGGCTGAGTGGATGGGCCCGTTCAGGGCATGAAGGTGTCGACGAACAGGAACTTGCCATCCTTGACCGTCATGATGACGGCTCCCTTCGTCGCATTGCGCTGGGCATCGAGGGTGGTCTTGCCGGTCACGCCTGCGAAGTCCTTGGTGGCGGCCAGCGCCTCCTTGAGCCTGGTGGGATCGGTGGATCCGGCGCGTCGGATGGCGTCGACCAGGACCTTGGCGGAATCGTATCCAAGGGCCGCCATGGCGTCGGGAATGGCGCCGTTGTAGCGGGCCTGGAAGGCCTTGGTGAAGGCGTTGCTCTCCGGGCTCGAGACCTGGGGCGAATAGTGGGTGGAGTAGAAGGTGTTCTCGAGCGCGGGTCCCGCGATCTCGATCAGCTGTGGGGCTTCCCAACCATCGCCGCCGAAGATCGGGACCGTGAGCCCCAGCTGACGGGCCTGGGCAACGATCAATCCGGCCTCGGTGTAGTAGCCCGGGACGAAGATCGCTTCCGGCTCGGTGGCCTTGATGGCGGTGAGTGCGGCCCGGAAATCCTTGTCCTTGGTCTGGTATTTCTGCTCCGCGGTGAGGGTCCCGCCGGTGGCGAGGAACGGCTTGGTGAAGTACTCGGCGAGGCCGACGGAGTAGGGGGCGGAGACGTCCGAGAGCACCGCGACCTTCTTCGCCTTCAGCGTGCGCTGGGCGAACTTGGCCAGCAGCTCACCCTGGAACTTGTCGATGAAGCAGACGCGGAAGATGAAGTCGCCGATCTCCGTCACCTTGGGGTTGGTGGAGGAGGGGGAAACCATCGGGATGCCCGCAGCCTGGCAGACGTAGGCGGCCTCGATGGAGCGGCCGGAGGCGACCTCGCCGAGGAGGGCCACGACCTGGTCGCGGCTGATGAGCTTCTTGGCGATGGTGGCCGACTCACCCTGCTTGGACTGGTTGTCCTCGGTGATCAGCTCGATCTGGCGCCCGAGCACCCCGCCTGCCCTGTTGATCTCCTCGATGGCGAGCTGGGTGCCTTGGTGGGAGCTTTGTCCAAAGGCGGCCTCGCTGCCCGTCAGCGAGGCGAACTCCCCGATCCGGATGGGTCCGGAGCCCGTGTTTGTTCCGGCTGAGGTGGAGCCCGACTCCGAGGGCTTGCAGCCACAGAAGAATGCGGTGGCGGCCAGGGTGGCGTGGAGGAAGAGGCGACGGGAGCCGGGACGGGGGGACTTCATGGATGACGAAACGCTTTGGAGATTCGCTGCCCGACGCGGTCCAACCGTCGGCCGCAATGGCAGCCCCGAATCGAACCGCGTTTCCGCGGGCATGTCGACCCTCGAGCCTTCGGAGCCGCGGCTTTGTGCGTCTGTCACCGACTCCGGCCGGGCAGTCGGATCAGTCCGTGACGACCTGGTAGAATGCGGCGTCGAGGGTCGGGGAGATCGGGTTGAACTCCACGAATCCCTCGTCGTCGGTTGTCGTCTCGCCCATGTCGAACCACTGGCCGTTGAGGGTCGACTGGCCGCGGATGCGGACCTTGCTCTTCGGGGCCGCGAAGACATAGAGGATGAACTTGTCCTTGTCCTTCACCATTCCAAGCGCCGGACCGGAGTGGTTCCGGAAGTCGACCGGCAGCCAACGGCTGCCGCGCTTCTCGTAGAGGACGTCCGCCGAGTACCCCACGGTGGCCGTCCGGTTGGGAATGAACATCCCCGCGCGGTTGTTGCCCTGGGCCGAGGCGAACTCGAACGAGTAGAAGAACCGTTGAGGGATGACGTTGTTCACCGGATCGAAAGCGAACGGGATCGTGACGGCACCGCCTCCGGACAGCAGGTCGATGGAGGTCGAGTAGAGGAGGCTGCCCGGGGTTCCTTCGGAGTTGCGATCGTACATCCGGAACAGGAGGCCTCCGGTCTCTGCGTAGTTGGCGTAGTAGGAGAACTGGATGCTGGCGACCGTGAGATCGGTGCCGCTGATGGTGACGTCATCCGCCAACTCGCGACGGGTGTAGTAGGCGGAGAAGTCGCCCACGGGGATGTTGTAGGCGACCGACGGCGGAGCGAGCGGACTGGTGTAGACCGACACGGACCCCATGATGTTGGCTTCCACGCTGCCGGGAGCAGCGCAGAACGCCGTTGCGCCGGTCATGACCACTCCTGCAAAAAATAACGACTTCATACGACCAATGTATCCCCGGGATTGGCGATGGGAAGTGCTTTGTGGTTTCACGGCGGGTCGATGATCGGGAATCGACCAGGCCCCTCGGTCTCATCGGGAGGCGTCGAGGGGTGTCGATTCTGCACCGGCCGAATCCTTGGCAGGAGGGGATCTCGATTGGGGATTGCGTGGCTGGGCTGCCATGGAGTCTCATCCCGAGGCTCCGTCCAAGGACGGGCGTCCATGAGTCCATCTTCAGGAAGCGCTTCACGTTTGATGCAATGGTGGGGGGTGTGGTGCCTCATCGTCGGCATGGTCTTCGGATGCCTCCCGGAGCGGGTCCTTGGGCAGGGTGACCCGGCCACCGGACCCCAGATCGAGGAGATCCGGGTGCGCTTCGTCGG
>CAZZKQ010000014.1:0-18626 GCA_964654875.1 uncultured Verrucomicrobiota bacterium
GACCTCGCCATCGCCTCGATGTCGGGCAGCACCTCCCAGCCCAACCTGAACTCCGTCGTCTGCGCCCTCGAGAACACCCCGCGCGACACGAAGATCGACCCCGAGGCGCTCGGGGAGATGTCGGACTACTGGGAGCGCGTCCGCGAGATCTACACACCCTTCGACACCGCCCCGAAGACCGGCTCCGCCGAGGTCTACCTCCACGAGATGCCCGGCGGCCAATACACCAACCTCCGTGAGCAGGCCGCGAGCATGGGCGTCATCCACCGATGGCCCGAGATCGCCCGGACCTATGCCGAGGTGAACGCGCTCTTCGGCGACATCGTGAAGGTCACGCCGTCCAGCAAGGTCGTGGGGGACATGGCCCTGTTCCTCTTCAGCCGCGGCATCAGGCCGGCCGACGTCGTGAACCTCGAGCCCGGTTCCACCCCCTTCCCCGAGAGCGTGATCGACATGCTCAGCGGCGGTCTGGGCTGGCCCCAGGGCGGCTGGCCCGAGGATGTCCAGCGGGTCGTGCTCGGCGAGAAACGCGCCACCGAGGCCCGGAAGAACTGCGCCAAGGACGTCATCCCCGGCGCCCAGGCCACGCCTGCGAACTTCGAGAAGATCCGACGAGACCTCTCGGAGAAGCTCAAGCGGGAGGCCTCCGACGACGACGTCTTCAGCCACCTGATGTATCCGCAGGTCTTCGCCGACTTCGCCAAGCACTGCCGCGAGTTCAGCGACGTCAGCGTCCTGCCGAGCTCGGCGTTCTTCTACGGACTCCGCCGCGGCGAGGAGATCGCGTTCGACATCGAGGAGGGCAAGACCCTGATCATCCGGCTGATCAACGTCAGCGACCCGGACAAGGATGGGCGCCGGACGATCAGCTTCGAACTGAACGGCATCACCCGCGAGGCCAACATCACCGACAGGAAGGTGACCCCGCAGACCCGCAGCCGGGTGAAGGCCGACCTCGCCGATCCGCTCCAGATCGGCGCCCCGATCCCGGGCCTCGTCGCCGCCATTGCGGTATCGGTGGGACAGAAGGTCTCCAAGGGCGACAAGCTCCTGATGATGGAGGCCATGAAGATGCAGACCACGGTCACCGCCAACGCGGACGGGGTGGTGTCGGAGATCCTGGTCCAGGTCGGCGAGACCGTGGAGAGCAAGGACCTGATCCTGAAGCTGAGGGCGTGATCGGGAAACAGTTGAGAGTGGAGTGTCGAGAGTTGAGAGCCGAGAGCCGCCCCCTGGGCGTCCCTCGACTCTTTGCTGCCAGGCAGCGCATCGATGCCGGAGGCATCCCAGCGTGTCGCGGGCGGTTGAGTGCAGCCCGCAGCCCGGCAGGGGTGGCCGCCACGGTTTGAATCCCAACGGGATTCCATCCCCCAGCCCAGGGTTGCCGAGCCTGCGAGGTCACCCTGGGTCAACCGCCCCAACATCATCCAACCGCAACGCGGTTGCGTCCCCCCGCTTTGCTCCTTCCCCGGAAGTCGCCCACCGCGATAGCCTCCGCGGGTCAACATCGCAACCGCATCCCATTCCCTGAACCCATGAGCGTCCTCATCGTCGGCACCACGGCCCTGGATTCCATCAACACCCCGAAGGCCAAGAACCCCCGCCTCCTCGGTGGATCCGCGAGCCACGCCGCCGTCGCCGCCAGCTTCTTCGCCCCGACCCGCCTCGTCGGAGTCGTCGGAGGGGACTTCCCCCCGAGCCACGTCAAGCTCTACGCCTCCCGCGGGATCTGCCTGAAGGGACTCGAGCGCGTGAAGGATGGCCAGACCTTCCACTGGCATGGGGAATACGAGGTCAACATGAACAACCGCCGGACGCTGAACACCGTCCTCGGCGTCATCGAGAACTGGCAGCCCCGCCTGCCCGGGGACTACGAGAAGAGCCCCTACGTCCTCCTGGCCAACATCGCCCCGTCGATCCAGCTCGCGGTCCTCGACCAGCTCTCGAAGCCGAAGTTCGTCATCGCCGACACGATGGACCTCTGGCTCAACGTCGCCCTGCCCGACCTCCTCAAGCTCCTCAAACGCGTCGACTGCCTCGTGCTCAACGACAGCGAGGCGCGCCAGCTCACCGAGGATGACAACGTCGTTTCCGCCCTGGCGAAGATCCACAAGCTCGGACCCAGGTTCGTCATCATCAAGAAGGGCGAGCACGGCTCGATCCTCTCCGGCCCCGGCGGCATGTTCGTGGCCCCGGCGTATCCACTCCTCAAGGTGGTCGACCCCACCGGTGCCGGCGACTCCTTCGTCGGAGCCCTCCTCGGATACGTGGCCTCCCAGAAGGGTGGCAACATCGAGAAGCACCTGCGCAAGGCCATGATCCACGGAGCCGTGGTGGCGTCCTTCTGCTGCGAGGGCTTCGGACTCGTCCGCACCGTGAAGGCCGACAAGAAGGCGATCCGGGACCGGGTGAAGCATCTCGAGAGGATCGCGCGGTTCTGAGTGGACGGACTCCGAACGGAATCCCAATCCCTCCGGCGATGGTCGATCCCCTCGATCCAGACGCGAAGCGGGAACCCTCCCGGGCGACAGACTCCGGTTCCGTCTCGGACACGCCCGGCGAGCACTGGCGCTGGTGTCCGCGCTGTGGCCATGAACTGCACAACGAGAAGTGCAAGCTGCGTTGTCCGCGCTGCCACTACTTCATGAGCTGCTCGGACTTCGACTGAATCGAAGGCCGAACGGAGCCCGAGGCCCATGCCGCCGGCACCCGGGACGGAAAACCTCTTGATCGGCCCGGAGCCCGTGGCGGACGTTGCCCCGTCACAATGCCTCCGGAACCCAAAGAGGACGACCCGATCCACGGGATCACGGCCAAGGCGCTCGGCCTGAAGCCCGGGGATCGCGCCCGGTTCCTCGACGAGGCCTGTCAGGGGGACCCGGAACTCCGTCGGAGGATGGAGGCGAGGCTGGCCGACCTCGACGAGGCCACGGAGATCGGCGAGGCCGCCCCGCAGCCCACCCGTGGTGCCGGCTCCACCCGGGACCGCACCACCCCATCGCCGGGGGGTCCTGCAGCGGATGAGAACCCGGAGATCGGCGTCTACATCGGACGCTACAAACTCCTCGAGAAGATTGGTGAGGGTGGGTTCGGCCTCGTCTACGTGGCGGAGCAGAGCGAGCCCGTCCGACGTCGTGTCGCCCTCAAGGTGATCAAGCTGGGAATGGATACGAAGGCGGTGGTCGCGCGCTTCGAGGCCGAACGCCAGGCGCTTGCGCTGATGGACCACCCGAACATCGCCCGGGTGCTCGACGGCGGGACCACGCCGCGGGGCCGGCCCTACTTCGTGATGGAACTGGTCCGGGGCATCCGCATCACGGACTACTGCGACCAGAACCGGCTCACGGTCGTCCAGCGGGTCGATCTCTTCATCAAGGTCTGCCAGGCCGTCCAGCACGCCCACCAGAAGGGCATCATCCATCGGGACCTCAAGCCGTCGAACATCCTCGTCGCCCTGCACGACGGCGAACCCGTCCCCAAGGTGATCGACTTCGGGATCGCCAAGGCCACCGAGGGCCGGCTGACGGAACACACGGTCTACACCCAGATGAACCAGTTCATCGGCACCCCGGCCTACATGAGCCCGGAGATGGCCGACATGGGGGGGCTCGACATCGACACCCGGAGCGACATCTACAGCCTCGGGGTCCTCCTGTACGAACTGCTGGCCGGTCGGACCCCGTTCGAGACCCAGGAACTGCTCTCCGCCGGGGTCGACGGCATGCGGCAGATGATCCGGGACCGGGAACCACCCACGCCCAGCACCCGGATCCTCGGCCAGGACGAGTCCGCCCGGAACAGCATCGCCCAGCGCCGGGCCTCGGACGTCCCAAGGCTTGTGCGGTCGGTCCGCGGCGACCTCGACTGGATCGTGATGCGGTGTCTCGAGAAGGACCAGAGCCGCCGGTACGAGACGGCGACGGGACTCGCCGTCGACCTGCGGCGGCATCTCGAGAACGAACCGGTCAGCGCGCGTCCGCCCAGCCTCACCTACCGGACCACGAAGCTCTGGCGCCGATACCGCACCGCGGTCCTCGCGGCCGTGCTGGGCGTCGTGGTGCTGCTCGGGGCGACGGGCGTCAGCATCTTCCAGGCCCTCCGGGCCGGACGGGCCAGTCGCGAGGCGGACCGCCAGCGGGTGATCGCGGGTGGCGAGGCCCGTGAGGCGGCCCAGGCGAAGCAGCGGGCCGAATCGGCCCTCGGGACGCTCGAGACCAATTCCTACGTCGCCAACATACAGATGGCCGGCGTCTACCTGGAGCTGCGACGCCTCGATCGGGTCCGGGAACGGCTCGAGGCCTGCCCGGAACGGCTCCGGGGCTGGGAGTGGCACTGGCTCAATGCCGCGCTCGACAACTCTGTGCTGACCCTCAAAGGGCACCAGGACACCCACACGGTCGCCGCGTTCAGCGCCGACGCCCAGAGGATCACCACCCTCGGACGGGATGCGGTCCGGATCTGGGATGCCTCCTCGGGCAAGTCCGTGGCCGAGCTCGCCGGATGGCGCCACGCCCTTTCCGGGGGCGAATCCCTGTTCTTCAGCCCGGACGGCACCCGCGTCCTCCTCGTCGGCACCAACGCGACGCCGGCCCGGGTGCTGGAGACCGCGACCGGGAACCCGCTGGCAAGCCTGGACCCCCTCCGGGGACCTGTGACGACCGCGACCTTCGACGCGGAGGGACGACATCTCGTGACCGGCGCAGCGGACGGCACGGTGTCGCTCTGGGAACTCCCTGGCGGGAGGCGGATCGTCGAACTCCGCGGCCTGGGAACGGCTGCCCGCGCCACCGCCTTCAGCCGCGATGGCCGGACGATCGCCGCCGGATTCGACGACGGTTCCGTCTGGACCCGGGGTATCGGACCCGACCGGGAGCCGGTTCCGCTGGAACGGGCCACCAACCAGATCGCTTCCCTCGCATTCAGTCCCGACAGCGCCTACGTCGTCGTGGCCTCCCCCGACGGGGCCGCCCGGGTCTGGTCGACCTCGGGGCGTTTCCGAGGGGAACGACAGGGGCCTGGCGGACCGGTTCTCGCAGCAGCGTTCAGTCCGGATGGAGGACGTCTGGCCATGGGGCTCTCCGACGGCACGGCACAGATCTGGGACGTCGGGACACTCGAACTCGTGGCCGACCTGCGCGGACACGTCGGCGGGATCCAATCCGTCGCCTTCAGCCCGGATGGCACCCGGCTCGTCACGGCGTCCAGCGACGGCACCGTCCGGGTCTGGGATGCCCTTGAGGACGGTCTCGAGACCGTGATCCCCGCCGGCGATGGGACCCAGAGCCCCATCCGCTCGGGTGGATTCACAGCCGATGGCCGACAGGTCGTGACCCGACATGAGGGCAGGACGACCCGCGTCTGGGACGCCTGGACCGGGGAGGAACTCCCGGCCGCAGGATCCGAGATGCACGCCACACCATCGACCCATGGCTCCCTGTCCCTGATGGGTTCCGACTCCGGGATCGTCCGCGTGATCTCCTCGCCCAGCGGTCGGGAACTGGCCGAACTGAAGGGCCACCGCGGTCGGATCCTGTCGGCGACGCTGGACCCCAGCGGCAAGCGCATCGTCACCACCTCATCCGACGGGACGATCCGGATCTGGGAGAGTGTTCCCTACCGGGACCGGCTTCCAGCGATCTCCAGGCTCCGCGAGGCCAAGGCGTCCGCAGAGGATCAGGCCCGGCGCCAGGCCGAGGCGGCCTCGTCAACCCGTCTGACCGACGGCAAGCCATTCAACCCGGGTGAACGGCTCCTCCTGGGCCTCCCGGTCCGATGGATTCCACCCGGCTCGTTCCTGATGGGGTCCCCCGACTCGGAGGAATCCCGCGGGGTCGACGAGGTCCAACACGAGGTTGTGCTGAGCCGGGGCTTCTTCCTAGCCGAGACCGAATGCACCCAGGGTCAGTGGGCCGCCGTCATGGGTGGGGACCCCAGCAATTTCTGGGGACGAAACCGACCTGTCGAACAGGTCAGCTGGGAGGAGGCGGTCGACTTCTGCGGACGGCTCACGGAGCAGCAGCGGAAGGCCGGGATCCTGTCGACCAACTGGTCGTGGCGCCTGCCCACCGAGGCCGAATGGGAGTACGCGGCGCGGGCAGGGAACGACTCCGAACGGCCCGGCGAGATCGACGCGATCGCCTGGTACGGCGGGAACTCCGGCAGCCAGACCCATCCGGTGGGCACCAAGCAGCCCAATGCCTGGGGACTCCGCGATGTCATCGGAAACGTCTGGGAATGGTGCTCCGACTGGTATGGGGACTACACCACGGAGCGGGTCACCGACCCGATTGGACCCGCAACCGGAACCGTCCGCTGCGGCCGGGGCGGCAGCTGGTTCAACGTCCAGGGCCTCTCCCGCACCGCGAGCCGCAGCTGGGGCGCACCCACCCTCCGGAACCGCAACCTCGGGTTCCGTCCCGCCCTGGCCCGGACCGAATAGACCCGAACACCCCGCTCACGGTGCGGTCTGTCGGACCACCACGGAGGTGCCCTCCCGGACACCCTCCACCCGCTGGCGGGAGCCCTCCGGCCAGACCACCAGCAGCTCCGTCAGCGGATCGCCACCCAGACCCAGCGTCACCGTCAGCTCGCTCTGGGACAGATAGCTCTTGGTCGGCATCACCTGACGCGCCAGCAGACGGTCTCCAACCCGGGCCTGGACCCAGGCGCCGATCCCATCCCGGTTGCTGCGGACACCCTGGAGTCGGACCCGCACCCAGCGTTGGCCCGGCGATCCCTCGTTGTGCAGCACCCGGGGCGATCCCGCCACCTGGGTGATCACGACATCCAGATCGCCGTCGCCGTCGAAGTCCCCGTAGGCACTGCCCCGACCCACCATCGGTTTGAAGAGGTCGTCGCCGGCGGACCGGGAATCCACCTCCGCGAACGTCGGCTGGACTCCGGTGTTCCAGAACAGCTGGGCGGGCTGACGATACCGCGTGCCGGGTTGCACCTTCTCGATCTCGTCCTCGATGTGGCCATTGGCGGTCAGCACATCCAGACGCCCGTCGAGGTCGTAGTCGAAGAAGAACAGGCCGAACTTCAGCAGCGACTGGCTGGCCGGTCCGATCCCCTGCGACACCGCCTCGTCGGAGAACACGAGTGGATCCCCCACACCGCCGGGACGCGCCACGTACAGCGCGTTCATCTCGTTGGCAAAGTTCCCGATCGCGATGCCGACGGAGTCGTCGTTGCGGAACCGGGCGACATCGATGCCCATCGCCCCACGGGCCTGTCCAAAGGCGTCGAAGGCCACGCCCGACATCTCGCCCACCTCCGCGAACGTGCCGTCATGGCGGTTGGTGAACACAAAGTTCTGGACCGTATCGTTGGCGACGACGAGGTCGATCCAGCCGTCGCGATTCAGGTCGATGGGGGCGACCGCGAGTGTCTTGGCCGCTGGCTGTCCGGTCGCCTTGTTGGTGACCTGGAGGCCGCTCGAGGCCGACACATCCACGAACCGGACCTGGCCCGGACGTCCACCGTCGTTGCGGAGCAGCCGGGGCACCTCGCCCGGGAAGTTCCAGGGTCGACCATAGGCGCGTCCAACTCCGGGGAGCTGGTTGTTCACCCCGAGGTCCAGCTCCGGGGACCAGCGGACGTAGCGTCCCACGTAGAGATCGAGATCGCCGTCGTTGTCGACATCGACCCACGCCGCGGCCGTGGACCAGTGCCCTGGCGCATCGCCCAGTCCCGCCTCGCGGCTGACATCGGCAAACCGCCCCGCTCCCAGGTTCCGGAACAGTTTCTCGCCCCCGACACCCGTGAGAAGCACGTCCACCGCCCCGTCGTTGTCGAAATCCCCGCAGGCAGCCCCCATGCCGTAGAATGGCACTTCGAAGCCCGAACCTGCGGTGATGTCCGTGAACCGGATGGCCCCGCCGGCCTCGGTGTCGTTCCGGTACAACGCCGAGGTCGGCTGCGGCTGGGAGTTCCAGCGCGGATCCCCGGGCCACCAGGACGAGTTCACGAACAGCAGGTCGGGGTCCCCGTCCCCGTCCGCATCGAACACCGCCACCCCACCCCCCATCGTCTCCGGGAGCAACCGCTGCCCTTGGGCGCCGTTCTCATGTCGGAAGCCGATGCCGGCGGCCATGGTGACGTCGACGAACCGTGTCGCGGGCGGGCGGGCCGTCCGCGCAGACGGGGAGCCGGCGGGCTTCCCCGGGGACGGGGAGGACATCAGCCATCCGACGAGCAGCGCCGCCAGGGCGGCGAGGACCGCGAAGATCCAGACCAGACCGCGCAGGGCGCGCTCCTGTCGGGAGACGTCCGGTTCCGGGCCGTGACTCATGTCCACAAACCGTGCGGGACTCCGGTGGAACCTGCAAGGACCGGCCCCCTCGCCCACGCGCTCTTGCGAACCATTTACCCGGTTGCAACCCCCGTTTCCGGGTTCAGGCTGGCCTCATCATCGAGCCCTCCACAGCCCTGCCGGCATCCGTCAACCGGACCCGGATCCGCCCCCTGTCGGTCCTCCTGTTCCTCCTCGGATGGACCTTTGTGGGCCTCGCATTCGCGGGGCAGATGTACCTGACCCAGGCCAAGGTGGGACGGCCGGTTCCGTGGACCTTCGCCCTGGGGAGATCCCTCGCCGACTGGTACACCTTCGCCCTGATCTCCTGGCCGGCCATCACACTGGCCCGACGCTTCCCAATCGGCAGCGCCCCGGTCCACCTCCTGGTCGAGCTGCACCTGCTGGCCAGCGTGGTGTTCTCGCTGGCCTGGACCCTGATCCGGGCCGGACTGACGGTGTGGCTGGATGGCACCCCGTTCATGGAGACCCTTCGGTACGCACTCGTGGCCACCCTGGTGTTCAACATGCTGGTGTACTGCGTGATCGTGACCACGACCCACGCCGTCGGGTTCTACCGCCAGTCCCGGGAACGGGAGCGACGGGAGCTCGAGCTCGAACGTCGGCTGGTCGAGGCCCGGCTGCAGACCCTCCAGATGCAGCTGAACCCGCACTTCCTGTTCAATGCCCTGAACGGGGTCAGCGCCCTGATGTATCGCGACATCGATGCGGCGGACACCATGCTGATGCGGCTGAGCGAGCTGCTCCGGGAGGCCCTGCAGCGGACGAAGCAGCCCTGGGTCAGCCTCCGGGACGACCTGGCCTTCCTCGACCGCTATCTGGGGATCGAATTGATCCGGTTTGCAGGCCGGCTGACGGTCCGACACGAGATCGAGCCCGACACACTGGAACTGCAGGTCCCGAACCTGATCCTCCAGCCGCTGGTGGAGAATGCCATCAAGCACGGGATCGAGCCGAAGGCCCAGGCAAGCCTCATCACCCTCCGGGCCACCCGGACGCCCGAGGGCACCCTCCGTCTCGAGGTGGAAGACAACGGGCGCGGCTACGATCCCGGGAAGCCGGTCCTCTCCGGGATCGGGCTGGCCAACATCCGCGCACGACTCGAACACCTTTTCGGGTCGCGGGGGTCCCTCCGGCTCGATCCCGGATCCGACGGGGGCGTCCGGGCCATCGTCGAATTCCCCATCGTCGAGAGGTCCTGAGCTCCGTCCGGGACAGGAACCGCTCCAAAACCGGGTCACACGGCTCTCAATGGGCCGTAAAACCGGGAAATCCGTTGACGCTTCGCGGTTTGGGAACAGACTTGGATGGTCTTCGCACCTCTGCACCCGATTTTTCGATGAGCACTCCTTCTGAATCCCCCTCCTCCGCCCCTGCCGTATCCAAAGGACTCGAGGGAATCGTCGCCGCCCATACCCGTCTCAGCGATGTCCGCGGTGACGTCGGCCAGCTGATCTACTGCGGCTACGACATCGACGAGCTCGCCGGCAAGGTCTCCTACGAGGAGGTCGTCTACCTGCTCAACCACAACCACCTGCCGAACCGGAAGGAGCTGGCGGAACTGAAGACCACGCTGGCCGGCTACCGCGAGCTGCCCCAGGGGGTGATCGACATGCTCTGCCGGCTCCCGTCCGACTGCCCGCCGATGCACGCCATCCGCACCGGCGTCAGCGCCCTCGGCTGCTACGACACGATCGCCGATGACGACACCATGGATGCCCAGCGCCGCAAGGCCCTGCGCCTGATCGCCCAGATCCCGGTCGTCACCGCCTACTTCCACCGCGCGCGCCAGGGCAAGCCGCTCGTCCATCCCGACCCCACCCTCGGCGAGGCCGCCAACTTCCTGTACATGATCGACGGCGAGAAGCCCTCGGCCGAGAAGGTCAGCACCATGGACATGTGCTACGTGCTCCATGCCGACCACGGCATGAACGCCTCGACCTTCAGCGCCCGCGTCACGATCGCGACCCTGAGCGACATGTACTCGGCCATCACCACCGCCATCGGAACCCTGAAGGGTCCGCTGCACGGCGGCGCCAACGAAGGCGTGATCAAGATGCTCCAGGAGATCGGATCGCTCGACAAGGTCGACGCCTACGTCGACGAGTGCATGAAGCAGAAGCGCAAGATCATGGGCATCGGCCACCGGGTCTACAAGGTGCTCGACCCGCGCGCCCCGCACCTCAAGCGCATGGCCCAGATCCTTTCCGCGAAGCTGGGTGAACCGAAGTGGATCCAGATGTCGGAGCGGATCGCCGCTCTGATGCTCGAGAAGAAGAACCTCCACGCCAACGTGGATTTCTACAGCGCCACGGTCTACTACAGCCTCGGCATCCCGACCGACCTGTTCACGCCGATCTTCGCGATCGCGCGCACCAGCGGCTGGACCGCCCACGTGCTCGAGCAGCTCGCCGACAACCGCCTCATCCGTCCGCAGTCGGTCTACACCGGTCCCGTCGGACTCAAGGTCACGCCGCTCGAACAGCGCTGACCCCCGGAAGGACTCGTGATGGCAGGGATCCGGATGCCTCCGGACCGTCCCTGCCAGACACCTCCACGAAGGTTCCAAACTTTCCCGTCCCCAATCGTCCCCGCATGAACATCCACGAGTACCAGGCCAAGCAGCTTCTCAAACAGTATGGCGTCGCGGTCCCACCCGGCGAACCCTGCACCACGGTCGACCAGGCCCGCGCCATCGCCGAGAAGCTCTTCGGCTCCGGACAGAAGCTGCTGGTCATCAAGTCCCAGATCCACGCCGGCGGCCGTGGCAAGGGCACCTTCAAGCACGGATTCCAAGGCGGCGTGAAGCTGGCCAAATCGGTCGCCGACGCCATCTCGCTCGCGGAGAACATGCTCGGAAAGACGCTCGTCACGAAGCAGACCGGTCCCGAGGGCCGCGTGGTGAGCACCATTCTGGTGGCCGGTGCCGAGACCATCAGACGGGAGTTCTACCTCGCCGTCCTGCTCGACCGCGCCAACTCGCGCCCCCTCATCATGGCCAGCACCGAGGGCGGTGTTGAGATCGAGGAGGTCGCCGAGAAGACCCCCGAGAAGATCATCAAGGAATGGGTCGACCCCGCCGTCGGACTCCAGCCCTACCAGACCCGCAAGATCGCCCAGGCGCTCGGTCTCAAGGGCGACCTCTTCAACCAGGCCTGCAAGCTCATCGCCGGCGTCTACAAGACCTGGTGGGAGTGCGACGCCTCGATGGTCGAGATCAACCCCCTCGCCATCGTCGAGACCCCCGAGGGCAAGGAGTCGATCGTGTGTGTCGACGCCAAGATCGGCCTCGATGACAACGCCCTCTATCGCCACAAGGACATCCAGGCCATGCGCGACCTCGCCGAGGAGTCGCCGCTCGAGGTCGAGGCGTCCAAGTTCAACCTGAACTACATCAAGCTCGACGGGAACATCGCCTGCCTCGTCAACGGAGCCGGTCTCGCGATGTCCACCATGGACATCATCCAGCACTTCGGCGGCAGCCCGGCCAACTTCCTCGACGTCGGCGGCGGCGCATCCAAGGAGCAGGTCAGCGCGGCGTTCAAGATCATCCTCACCGACCCCTCGGTGAAGGGCATCCTGGTCAACATCTTCGGTGGGATCATGGACTGCAACGTCATCGCCACCGGCATCGTCGAGGCCGTCAAGGAGACCGGCCTCAAGCTGCCGCTGGTCGTCCGCCTCGAGGGCAACAATGTGGCCGCGGGCAAGCAGACCCTCGCCTCCTCCGGCCTCACCCTCATCACCGGCGACTCCATGGCCGACGCCGCCCAGAAGGTCGTCAAGGCCGTCCGCAACTGAACCCCCTTCCCTCCCCAGAACCATGGCCATCCTCGTCACCCCGCAAACCAAGGTCCTCGTCCAGGGCATCACCGGCTCCTTCGGGGCCCGCCACGCCCAGCTGTCCATCGAGTACGGCACCCAGGTCGTCGCCGGCGTCACTCCCGGCAAGGGCGGACAGACCTTCCAGCACCAGGGCGTCAGCGTCCCCATTTTCGACACCGTCGCCGAGGCGGTGAAGCAGACCGGAGCGACCGCCAGCGCCGTGTTCGTCCCGCCCCCGTTCGCAGCCGATGCGATCCTCGAGGGTGTCGACGCCGGACTCGATCTCGTCGTCGCCATCACCGAGGGCATCCCGGTCCGGGACATGATCTCCGTGAAGCGTGGGATGGCCGGCAGCAGGACCCGGCTGATCGGGCCCAACTGCCCCGGACTCGTGACCCCGGGAAGCGGACCCGACAGCAAGGGCGGATGCCGCATCGGCATCGCCCCGGGATACATCCACAAGAAGGGCCACATCGGCGTGGTCAGCCGCTCGGGCACCCTGACCTACGAGGCCGTGTACCAGCTCACCAGCCGCGGTGTGGGCCAGAGCACCTGCGTCGGCATCGGCGGTGATCCGGTCAATGGCACCTCCCACCTCGACGTCATCCAGATGTTCATGGCCGACCCCGACACCCATGGGATCATCATGATCGGCGAGATCGGCGGCTCCGCCGAGGAGGAGGCGGCCGAGTGGATCGCGCGTCACGGGACGAAGCCCGTCGCTGGCTTCATCGCCGGGGCCACCGCGCCTCCGGGACGCCGCATGGGCCACGCGGGCGCCATCGTCAGCGGTGGGAAGGGCACCGCGGAGGCCAAGATCGCCGCCTTCAAGGCCGCGGGCATCGGCATCGCCGCGACGCCGAGCGACATGGCCGACACGCTGCTCAAGATGATGAAATGACGGGCGGATCCGCCCCGCGCGGATCTCGGGACGGCGAGCGGGGCGGCGTGAATTCCCTGCCATGCAGATGGGGGGAAGTGGAAATCCCTTTTTTTGACGGCATGGGAGCGGGCAGTCTCCCCCCGGTCCACCGCGCACCCCTCCCGGTTCCATGGCGTTCATCAACCTCCTCCTCGACCTGGTCGTGCTCGTGCTCGGCCTGTCGGTGCTGGGGATCGGAAACCGGGCTCCCGCCCACAGGGCCGGAACCCTGCTCGGCAACCTGAAGCCCGCCGAATCGAGACGGACCCGCAGCTGGAAGCCCGTCGCCGTGCTCGTCGCCCTGCTGTTCCTCCGGCCTTTCCTGTATCGCCTGCTCAGCGAGGTCCTGGGCGAGATCCCGTCGTGGAACGCCATTCCGGCCAGCATCCCGTTCCGGTCCGACTCCTTCCTGCGCCTGCTCGTCTTCTCGTGGGTCAGCTTCCTCTGGACCCTGATCCACTTCCTGTGCTGGGTGCTCCTGCTGTCCGCGCTCTCGAAGGCATGCCGTGATCCAGCGAACTGGAACCGTTTCTTCGAGGAGCTCACGGGCCCACTGGTCCGCTGGCCACTGCCGGTCTCGCTGCTCCTACCCGGACTCGCCGCCGGACTCCTCTGGCTGATCCTGAGATGGCCGCTCCGCCTGATGGCCATCGCCCCGCCTCCGGCCTCCACCACGGCCCTGGTCGAACAATCCGTCCTCGTCGGACTGGGCATCTGGGTCTCGGTCCGCTGGCTGCTGGGAGGGCTGCTCCTGCTGCGGCTCATCAATTCCTACGTCTACCTCGGCAACCATCCCTTCTGGGACGCCGTGCACCAGATCGGCGGGGTTCCGCTGGCCCCGTTCCGACGGTTGCCCCTCCAGTTCGGCAAGCTGGACCTGTCGCCCCTCCTTGCGACCGCAGCCGTCTTCCTCGCGGCCGCCGGACTCGAACGCGGCCTCGTGGCCGCCTACTTCCGAGTCGGACCATGAGCCTTCCCGGCTTCCTGTCGGTCCAGGACGATGCCCTGCTGCTCTCGATCAAGGTACAGCCCCGGGCCCGCCGGAACGAGCTCGCAGGCACCCTCGGATTGGAACTCAAGGTCCGCGTGACGGCCCCACCCGTCGACTCCGCCGCCAACGAGGCGGTCCTGGAATTCCTCGCCGAGACCCTCCGCATCCCCCGGCGACAGGTCACCCTGGTCCGCGGTCGGACCTCGACCCACAAGGTGATCCGGATCGATGGGCTGGACGCCGCCAGGGCCACCGAGCGGCTGGGCCAACCGGGTTGAAACCGCTTGGGGCCGCTTGAGGCCGGATTTCCTCTC
Source organism: uncultured Verrucomicrobiota bacterium (assembly GCA_964654875.1). Lineage (GTDB taxonomy): Bacteria > Verrucomicrobiota > Verrucomicrobiia > Limisphaerales > UBA9464 > UBA9464. The sequence continues at coordinate 14,367 of CAZZKQ010000014.1, forward strand.
CGACCGTTCGAGTGCATCCTGGTGTCCTCAGTGAGCTCTCCCACGATCCACGCCATGTCGCCGGAACCGGTCCGCAGCCTCTACATCCATGTGCCGTTCTGCGCGCACAAGTGCGAGTACTGCGCCTTCTACTCCGCCCCTGCCCCGGGCAACCAGATCCAGCGGTACGTCGACGCCCTGGTCCGGGAACTCGACCTGATCGCCCCGGACTGCCGCCCCGACACGGTGTTCTTCGGGGGAGGAACCCCCTCCATGCTCAACCTCCGCCAGTGGGAGACGATCCTCGAGGCGTTCCGTCGGCTCGGTCTCGACACGGCCGCCGAATGGACCGTCGAGTGCAACCCGGCCACGGTCTCCGAGGACAAGGCGCGCCTGCTGCGCGATGCCGGGGTCAACCGAATCTCCATGGGCGTGCAGTCCTTCGACGAAGCCCTCCTGGAACGCCTGGGACGGATCCACACCCGGGACCAGGTGTACCGGAGCTACGAGATCCTCCGGTCCACCGGATTCAACAACGTGAACATCGACCTGATGTTCGCCATCCCCGGACAGTCCCTCGACCTGTGGGAGCGGACCATCGACGAGGCGCTGCGGCTCGGGACCGAGCATCTCAGCTGCTATGAGGTCATCTACGAGGACGACACCCCGCTCTACGAGCAGCTGAAGGCCGGACAGTTCGACGTCGACGAGGATCTGGCGTGCGACATGTATGACCAGTTGGTGGACCGGTTGGCGGAGGCGGGATTCCGGCAGTACGAGATCGCCAACTTCGCACGGGACACACGGACCGGCGGGGCCGCGATCCCGGCAGCCGCCCTCCCGGAGATCCCGAAGTTCGCCTGTCGGCACAATGTCACCTACTGGCGCGGTCTCGACAGCTACGGCCTCGGCCCCAGCGCCAGCGAATACGTCCGCGGCCTGCGATCCCGGAACTGGGCCAACACCACGCTGTACTGCGAGCAGCTGGAGAAGGGACGTCGGGCCAAGGAATTCGCCGAGGCCCTGCCTCCACTCGCCCGTGCCGGCGAGCTCGCGGCCTTCGGACTGCGCATGAACGCGGGCTGGCCGCTCAAGGAGTTCCAGGATCGGACAGGCATCGACTTCGCCTCCCAATGGCGGACCGAGATGGACGATCTGGTCCGGAGAGGCTGGGCCGAGGAGACCCCGTCGTCGTTCCGGCTCACCCGCCAAGGGCTTCGGTTCGCCGACGCCGCCGCGGAGAAGTTCCTCGAGATCTGAATCGGGACATCCGGGACGATATCCCAGAACCCCGGTAGGGCTGCAGTCCCTTGCGGCCCCATCCAGGTCCGGGAGGCACCAGACCGCCCCACTCGAAACAGGGAGACTCCACCCCGTCATCCGAAGCTCACCAGCTTCAGGTCCTTCAGCGCATTGAGCAGGAACTGCATCGCAATCGCGGCGAGGATCATGCCCATCACACGGGTCGTGACGCGGAGGAAGATCGGGCTGAGCCACCGGGCACCCCTTGCAGAGATGGCGAACACGAGGTAGCTGATGACACAGGCCATGATGACGCTCGCGTAGAGCAGCCCATGCTTGAGCCAGGAATCCGCCTCACCCTGCAGAAGGATCACCGTCGAGATGGCACCCGGCCCCGCGAGCATGGGGACCGCCAGCGGCGTGATGGCGATGTCGTCCTTCGCCATGCCGGCCTGGACCTCCTCCTGCGTCTCCTGCGTCTTCGAGCGTTCGGCCCGGACCATGTCGAGGGCGATCAACAGAAGGATGACGCTGCCTGCCATCTGGAGTGCCGGCATCGTGATCCCGAGGAACCGGAACACCCACTGCCCGGTGACGGCGAACACCAGCAACAGGATCGCCGCCACCTGCGAGGCCAGCCGCGCCATGCGGATTCGGTTCTCCAGGGAGTCCCTCGAAGTCATCGCGAGGAAGGCCGGAACGGTCGCCAAGGGGTCGATGATCACCAGCAGCGAACTCAGGGCCAACAAACCGTATTCCATCGGACTCATCGCATGCCTTTCGATCGGGACGCTTCCAAAGGGGGCCGCCGGCAGCACGGGGCCAGGATTCCGTCGCGCATGCCATGGACGATCTTCTTGTCCGCCGGAACCACCGTGGCCAGGACGCCGCCCAGATGCGGCCTCGCGGCATCACCGTCGCCCTGGACGAAATAATAGGGGCACAGGCGCACCCGACCCGGCATGGGGTTCAGTGTTTCCCGGGGGAAATCCCACCAGTGGGCCCCGACCAACCGCGGTCGATGGAAGCGCTGCAGCACATGGGGTGACACCGGCCACGCCGCGAGGGCCCGCTCCACCGCGACGCTCCAGTCGCCCGTGCTCAGGTCGCTGCCCAGGTGCACTCCCCGGGCACCCCAGGCCTCGGCGCTGAACCCGGAGATCTTGAGGATCAGGTCCCGCTCCCTCTGGCTGAGGCCCTTCAACTGACGCCAGTCGGTCAGCTCCAACCCCGGATAGGCCGCGTTCGGAGGAAGCGGGGTTGGATCCATCAGCCACGTCCGCGGCACCACCGGCTGCAATCGGTTCAGGAATCCTTCACCGAGTTCCTGTCGCCAGAACTCCCGGAGGTTCCGGTTCCACAGCAGCGCAAAGAGAAGCTTCTCCTCGAAGATCGGCTTCGGAGGCGGGGTCATCCGGATCTCCCCGGACCGCGCCCGCTCGATGAGTCGTGACGAACCCGGGACCTGCGGCAGGTCGAAGAGCTCGAAGAAGCGGTAGACCGCATCCCCGGTGTCCGGATCCGTGAAGTCCCCACCATGGACCCGCACGGACCGGTCCGTGATCCGCGAGGCGAGCCACTCCATCTCAGGCCGATACGACGCGGCCTCATCGGAGACCACGACGTGCACCCGGCGGGCGTCACCAAAGATCGACGAGAACCCGTCCCGCATTCCATGGGGCCCACCGATGACACCGCCTCCCGAGGTTGAAAGGGAGGAGTACGTCTCGTTGAGCCACTGGGTCAGGCCCATCCCGCCCGGGACCGAGTCGAGCTCCGAGATCGCCCAGCCGTCCTCGGTCAGCAGGACATCCGGACGGATCACCTTCGGGATCTGGTTCTTGAAGGCGTTGTCGCGCTGGATCGCAACGAGCTCCGGCGGCTTTCCTTGATCCAGCACCTCGGCCACCCACGCCGGCGCCTTGCCCGTGATGCTGCGTCGATAGAGCAGGTTGACCGCCCGATAGAACTGCAGGAGCACGCGGCCGAAGGATTCCAGTTCGTCCACAAACTCCGGATCCAACGGAAACGGGTCCGGCGAGATCCGCCAGGTCGCCCCATCGAAGAGCCCGCCCACTGGAATCGCCTCGCGGATCCTCAGGGCCCGCGCCTGCGCCGCGGAGACGTCCTCACTCATGTCCGGGCAGGCTAGCCCCTGCGCCGACAAGCTCAATCGTCAATCCCACAGCCATCCTCGCCAACGGTCCGGACTGGGCTAGCCTCAATCCCATGGACCATTCCGCCGACGGCTCCCGCAACCCGGATCGCCGACGCACCCTCCGACTCTGGCCGGCGTGGATCCTCCTGACGATCGCCCTGGGTGTGATCCTCTTCGCACAGCTTCAGGAGTCCAAGCCGTTCCAATATCGGAATCTGGTGACCCTCGGAACCCTCGTCGTCGTGCTGCCCTGCGGACTGGTCTGGTGGATGCTGGGGTCCGGGCTCCGCTGGAAGACCCGATGGAAGGGGCTCGGCTGGATCATGCTGGGGACCGGAATCCTGGGAACCCTCTTCCGGATCCAAGGGGTGTCGGGTGATTTCGTGCCGATCATCGCCTTCCGATGGTCCCTTCCCCAGCGCACCGGCCCCGCCATGCCGCAGGAGGGGTCCACAGGCCTCGCACTCCAGGCCCGGGCGGATTTCCCGCAGTTCCTCGGGCCGACCCGGGACGGCATCCTCCCCGGTCCCCTGCTGGCCACCAACTGGTCGACCCAGCCGCCCCGGCTCCTCTGGCGCCGTCCCGTCGGCGGCGCATGGTCCGGATTTGCCATCGTCGGCCCACGCGCCCTCACCCAGGAGCAGCAGGGACCCGACGAGCTTGTCACGGCCTATGACCTCGAGACAGGCCGTCCGTTGTGGGCCCACACCAATGCGGCGCGATACGACACCACCATCGCAGGCGAAGGACCCCGGGCCACACCCACGGTCGTGTCCAACCGCGTCTACACCCTGGGCGCCACGGGCATCCTGGACTGTCTGGACCTGGAGACGGGTCGACGGATCTGGACGCGAAGTCTCACGACCGACGTCGGCAGGGGT
>CAZZKQ010000015.1:0-18566 GCA_964654875.1 uncultured Verrucomicrobiota bacterium
GGGTTCTTCAGGATGGCGAGGGCGACATCGGTGGCCGGAATGGCCTCCGCATCCCGGTAGAAGCTGGCGGCCCGGACCGCCTCGAGCCGGACCCGGGGTGCCGGGTCCTCGGCAAGCTGCGCAAAGCGCGCGAGGGCGCCCGGGACGCGGTCGCGCCAGTAGCACAGGACGCGCGCGGCGGCGGCGCGCGCCCGAGGTTCAGGCGACTTCAGCACCCGGTCGAGGAGGTCGACGTCCACGATGTTGTGCCATTGATGGACCCAGAGGGCCTCGGTGACATGGTGTTCATAGGCTGGATCCTTCGGGTCGAGCTTCTGGACCCAGCGCTTCACTGCCGCGACGACCTTCGCGGAGTCGCGTTCTCCCAGCTCGATTTTGGCGAGCTCCCGGGTGCCATTCTCGGGCTCCTTGAGGAGTTCGAGCAGCGCCTCGATCGACTGTCCGTCGATCTTCTTGGGCTTCAGGAGCGGACGTCCGTCATAGGTGATCCGGTAGACCCGGCCGTGGGTGTCATCCCGGTTCGGATCGCGCAGATGGTGCTGCATGTGTCCGATCAGCGGCTTGTGCCAGTCGGCGAAGTAGATGGCGCCGTCGGGTCCGATGGACACGGCGATCGGCCGGAAGTTCGGATCGGTCGAGGAGACCAGGTCGGGCAGGGTCTCGCCCTTCAGCCCGGATCCGTCCTCGGTGACCTTCACATTGTAGATGCCCAGGAAGCTGATGACGTTCAGGTTCAGGAAATTCCCCTGCATCGACTCGGGGAAATGTCGGCTGGAGAGGATCCCGGTGCCGGGGCAGGGGCGGGAAGGCCGGTCCCAGAACTGATTCATCCCGGAATGCTTCGCGGGGTAGTCGATGTGGCCGCTGAACGCCGGTGCGAAGTACGTGTTGTTGCCGGTGGCGTCCGTGACGAGGTCGTTGCCCCAGTAGTCGAACACTTTGCCATGCGGGTTGGCGAAGCCGTAGGCGATGTAGGTCTCGAGGCTGCCGGTGCGTGGATCGAACCGGAAGATGCCGGCGTCGTCATTGCGGAGCGGACCCTTGGCCGTCTCGATCTGGGTGCGGTGGAAGACACCGTCGCTCAGGTAGATGGAGCCGCCTGGGTCGAGACACACGGCGTTGGCGGTATGGTGGGAGTCGGCGGAGTCGAGCCCCATCAGCACGCGCTCCTTCCAGTCGGCCTTGCCATCGCCGTCGGTGTCTCGGACGAACCAGATGTCGGGCGCCTGGACGATCAGGACGCCGTCCTTGTAGAACTGGAATCCGGTGGGGCAGTTCAGGTCGCCGATGAAGGTGGTGGATTTGTCGGCCTTGCCGTCGCCATCGGTGTCCTCGAGGACGATCAGGCTGTCGCCCACCTTGCTCTCGGGACGTCGCTCCGGGTAGTTGGGCCAGGCAGCGATCCAGAGGCGGTTCTTGGTGTCCCAGGCCATCTGCACCGGGTTGGCCAGCTCGGGGAACTGTTCCTCGCTGGCAAACAGATTGATCTTCATCCCTTTGTGGAGGGACATCTTTTCGATGGCGCCTTCACCGGTGAGGAAGGTGTAGGAGCCGTCCGGGTTGGAGCCCGGCTTGTTGCTGGGAACCGGGGTGACCTTGGGCAGGTTGGAGTCGTCGATCTCCGGGTTCTCTCCCTGCGCCACGCCCCAGACCCGCTTGGCGCGATTGGCCGTCAGGGTGTCGCGGACGCTCATCTCCTCCTGCATCACCTTGTAGTTGGAGATGTAGGGAGCCGGTGCATTGCGGTCCGAGATGAAGGCCCCCTTTTCGGCCTGATAGGCGAGGGCGGAACGGCCGCCGTAGACGTTGTAGCCGTCGACCGTCCGATACCGTGCATGCCACTGGGCGTTCTTCTCGTTGATCGCAGTCCGGAGACGCTCCCGGTTGCCGCCCGGGGCGGTCTTGCCGAACAACGACTGGAACAGGACGGGAGCGATCGCCCGGTCGCCGGCCTCGCTCAGAAGAAACCCGTTGATGGTGAGCGACTGCCCCTTCCTCGCGGCATCCGCGTACAGCTTGAGGGAGGGGTTGAAGAGGTCGACGAACTGCACGTCGTTCGCCTTCGCCACCTCCGCCATCGCCTCGGTGTACAGCTTCAGATTGGCGTTGAGCGGGGCGGGTTCGGGGAAGTTGGGATCCTTGTGCCGTTCGGCACCCACCGGCGACACGAGCACGATTCGCGGTCCGCCCTTGCCGGAATAGTTCTTGGCCTGGGTCTCCTTCACCCAGCGGTCGAGGTTCGTCTTGAACGCCGCCACACCCTCGGGGCCCTTGAACGATTCGTTGAACCCGAAGAATCCCAGGATCACGTCGGCCCCGACCTTCTTCAGCCAGTCGTCGGGGCTGCCGAAGTTTTCGGATCGGTGGCGGATCGTGACCTCATCGCCGGAGACGGCAAGGTTGCGGACGACGATGTTCTGCTTCGGGAACTGCGCGTAGAGCAGGGTCTCGAAATAGCCGTCATGCTGCATCCGGTCGGCCAGGGCGCTGCCGACCAGGGCGATGTGGTTGCCGGGATTGAGTTCGAGGTTCTGTGGGGCCGCGGCCAGGCCATGCTGGATCAGGCAGCCCGCGATGAGTGCGGAAAGAGGGAGGGCTCGGTTCATGAATGAAACGTGGAAGGCGTCAGGTTAGGTAATTCCATTCCGGGGTGGGAAGCGCCAATCCCGGTTCAGGGCCGGCTTCGACGTCCCACCTGATCGCGGGATTCAGGTCATCCGTTCCGGACTCAACCCTCCAGGACCTTCTTGTAGTCCGGCAGGCGTCTCCCAATCCACGTCACCGCGCCACCAGTCCCAGGTTTTGGTCGAACTCCTGTTTGCGGTCTCCGATGCGGCGTCCCTGGTATCGAATCGAGTAGCCCCCCTGTTGGATCAGCCGATGGGTGACTTCCGGGTCCCGGGCAAGGATCCGGGCGACCCGACGGTCGCGGAGACGGTCATGCGACCTGCCTCCTTCCGGAATAGGATACGAGCGGCACGACGGGATTTCCGCCAAGGTCTGTCGGTGTCGTCGCCGAGGACTCGCATGACAGTCCCGGTCAGTCCAATCCCATGAGTCGCCCGACCTGATGGACCGCGAGTGCGAGCGTCCATGCGAGGCCGGTCATATACGCGACCTGGAAGACGGGCCAACGCCAGCTGTTCGTCTCGCGCCGCACGACCGCCACCGTGCTGACGCACTGCATGGCGAATACGTAGAAGACCATGAGGGTGATCCCGGTCAGCGGGGTGTAGATCCGGGAACCGTCCGGTCGGGTCTGCTGTCGAAGCGTCTCGGCCAGGCTGGTGGTGGATTCCTCCGATTCGTCATAGCCGCCCACGTTGTAGACGACCGACATGGTGCTCACGAAGACCTCCCGCGCCGCGAATGAGGCCACCAGTCCGATGCCGATCTTCCAGTCGAAGCCCAGTGGACGGATCAACGGCTCGATGGCCCGTCCCACCCGCCCGGCGAAGCTATGCCGGAGCTCCGCCCCTGACACCTGCTGGTCGCTGGTGGTCTCGATCCCGGGCCAGGACTCCAGGAAATCCTTCAGATCCGCGGGCGCTGCGGTGCTGGTCTTCGGGTCCTGCAGGGTTCGGATCCGATCCAGGATCTCGGACGCTGTCGCCTCGGATTGAAAGGTGCCCGCAGGCGCCTTGTCCCGGGCCATGGCGGCGAGGGTTTCCCGGGCCCTCTCGGCGATGGAGGGATCCTTCGGGTAGGTCGACAGGAACCAGAGGAGGATGTTGATCCCGAGAATCACCGTGCCGGCCCGTCGCAGGAACAGCTTCGATCGGTCCCACATGTGATGGACCAGCACCTTGAGGACCGGTCGCTTGTAGGGAGGCAGCTCCAGGATCAGCGGGGGAGGCTCGCCTTTCACCAGGGTCCGACGGAACAGCCACGCCATCCCGAGCGCCCCGGCGATGCCCAGCAGGTACATCGCCAGCAGGGTGAGGCCGGGCAGCCCGATCCAGCCCAGGTAGCGGGTGTTGGGGATGCAGGCTGCGATCAGGACCGTGTAGACGGGCAGTCGGGCTGAACAGCTCATCAGCGGGGCGACGAGGATCGTCACCAGCCGGTCGCGTCGGCTCTCAATCGTCCGTGTCGCCATGATCCCCGGAATGGCGCAGGCGAAGGAGGAGAGCATGGGGATGAAGCTCTTTCCGTGGAGACCGACCCGCGACATCAGCCGGTCCATCAGGAACGCCGCCCGCGACATGTATCCGGTGTCCTCGAGCAGGGCGATGAACAGGAAGAGCAGGCAGATCTGGGGAAGGAAGACCACGACGGCCCCAACTCCCTGGATCATGCCGACGGAGATGAGGTCCTGCAGGTCGCCGGGCCCGAGCACCATGCCGACCCGGGCCGCCACCACTTCGACCCCCTGTTCGATAAGGTCCATCGGGATCGACGCCAGTGTGAAGATGCCTTGGAACATCAGGGCCATCAGTCCGACGAAGATCGCGAGGCCCCAGATCCGATGGGTCAGGATCCGGTCGAGCCGGTCCGACAGCGACTCCTCGTCGGAGACGGTCTGGGTGGTGACATGTTCGGTGATGGCGAAGACCCGGGCATAGCGGGCTTCGATGGCGGCGCTGCGCCAGTCCACGCCGGCCTCTTCGAGCCGCTGGCGTGCCGCGGTGACGGTCTCGAGCACTGCGGTTGGGTAGAGTCCTTGATGGCCCTGGAGGACCTGGTCGTCGCTGAGCAGCAGCAGGGCCTCGGCGGCGGCCAGTCGCTGGCGGTTGGGGAACAGGATCTCGAGCTGTCGCTCCAGGGCCTGGGCCTCGCGTCCAAACGTCTCCGGAAGCTCATTGAACTCCCGCGGGATCACCGTCTTGGTCCCCGGACGGGTGGCGAATTCCCGAAGGGCGCGCCGGAAATTCTCGACGCCCTCCCCCTGGCTGGCCACGAGCGGGAACACCGGCACCCCAAGTGCGGCCGAAAGACCCTTCTGATCGATCTCCAGTCCGTTCTCCGTGGCGACGTCGACCATGTTCAACGCCAGCACGGTGGGGTGTCCCAGTTCGATGACCTGGGTCGCGTAGTAGAGGTTCCGCTGGAGGTTCGAGGCGTCCACCACCACCACCACAAGATCGGGAGGGGCTACCTCGGTCAGCCGATGGAACAGCACGTCGCGGGCGATCTGCTCGTCGAGGGACTGAGGGCTGAGGCTGTAGGTCCCAGGAAGGTCGAGGACCGTCACCGGATGGCTGGGGTCGGCTCCGAGGAGGGCGCCTTCCTTCCGTTCGACGGTGACTCCGGCGTAGTTGCCGACCTTGGCCCGTAGCCCGGTCAGGGCATTGAACAGGGTGGTCTTGCCGCAGTTCGGATTGCCCGTGAGGACGATCTGGATCGGGGAGGAGGGCACGGCTGGATCAGGCGGGAGTCACCAGGATCTGGTCGGCCTCGTGACGTCGGAGCGACAGGTGGTAGCCGCGGACCTTGAGCTCGATGGGGTCGCCCAGAGGCGCGAACCGGACGATTTCGACGGGGGTTCCAACGAGCAGACCCATCTCCAGGAGCCGGGACCGGTGTTGTACGGGAATGCGGATCTCCCGGACCACGGCCTTGGATCCCTGCTGCAGGCTGCCCAGGGGGGCTGGAGTGATGGGAGGGTTCATGAGTGGAATCGGTGGGCGGCTCGGTCTGCGTGGCGGTGCGATGGATTGGAATCTGCCGCAGGTCAGGTCCCAGACCTCAGGAATGGGAGGGATGCCGGCGACGGCAGGGTCTCGACCAGGATCTGTTCCGCCAGCCGGGCGCTCAGACCCAGTCGGGCGTTGCAGACCTGGCACAGCACGTTGTTCTGGAGCGTGATCACCTTGACCCGTTGTTCCTCCCCGAAGCCCATTTCCCGGAGTCGCTGGTTGGTGTCGTCGCTGGCCGTGAGCTGGCGGACGATCACGACGCAACCCGCCCGGACCCGGCTGAGCGGGGACAGGGTTCTGGGGGCGGGGGAGTCCGACCCGGCCGGAAATGAGGCTGCCGACACCAGGGGGAGACTAGGAACAGACCTGTGCTTCGGCAATCGGGGGTGTTGGCGGGGCCTTGCCGTCATTGTCGACGGATTGCGGTAGTGCCGCCGACAGCTTTGCACGTTGAGGTTTGGGGCATCGCGTCTAGGCTGACCGGGCGTCGTCTGTCACGGGAGGGAATGACCCTTCCGACGGCGATGTCGCATCAATTCAAACCGAAACACGACCATGCCATTCGAACTCGCCCCGCTTCCGTATCCCAAGGAGGCCCTTGAGCCGCACATCGACGCCCTGACGATGGAGATCCACCACGGCCGCCATCACAAGGCCTACGTCGACAACTTGAACAAGGCCATCGCCGGCAGCCCGCTCGAGGGCAGAACCATCGAGGCCCTCCTTGCCGATATTGCGTCGGTCCCCGACGCCATCCGTGGTCCGGTCCGCAACAACGGTGGTGGCCACTGGAACCACACCTTCTTCTGGAACCTCATGGGCCCCGGCAAGGGTGGTGTACCGTCCGGCGACCTCGCCACGGCGATCCAGTCGGCCTTCGGCAGTTTCGACGACTTCAAGGCGAAGTTCGAGGCGGCGGGGATTGGACGCTTCGGCTCAGGCTGGGCCTGGCTTCTCGTCAACGGAGGCAAGCTCGAGATCGCGTCGACCCCGAACCAGGACACCCCGCTCATGGGCAAGGCCATCTCGGGTGTCGAGGGCAAGCCGATCCTCGGCGTCGACGTCTGGGAGCACGCCTACTACCTCAAGTACCAGAACAAGCGGGCCGACTATCTGAAGGCGTTCTGGAACGTCGTCGACTGGAACGCGGTCTCGGCCCTCTACGCCGCCGCCAAATAGTCCGGTCGTCCTGGATGTGAACCCCGGACCCGGCAGCCCCGGGTGGAGTCCGCCATGTATCATATCGCGCTCAAGATGCTCATGGCGGACCGGGGGAAGTACATCATGCTGGTCGGGGGGGTGGCGTTCGCGTCGCTCCTGATGACCCAGCAGAACGGGGTGTTCCGCGGGTTGCTGAGCTGGACCACCTCCCACATGCGCAACATCCGGGCCTCCATCTGGGTGGTGGAGGCCCGGGTCGTGACCGCCAATGAGACCAAGCCGCTCAAGGACACCGACCTGAACCGGGTGAGATCGGTTGCGGGTGTCGACTTCGCCGAACCGCTCTTCCTGTCGGTGATCAAGGCACGGGCCGAGAATGGGGCCGAGAAACCGATCCAGCTGGTGGGTCTGGATGCCTCCACCCTGTTTGGCCGGCCTCCGGTGATGCTCGAGGGCGAGCTCGAGCGTCTACGTCTCCCGAACGCGGTCGTCATCGACACCCTGGCCACGGTCCGTCTCAACGAGGGCTTGGGACGACCGCTTCGGGTGGGCGACGCCTTCGAGATCAACGATCGTGAGGCCCGGGTCGTGGGGATCTGCAAGACGGAGAAACACTTCTTCGGCTATCCCTATGTGTTCACCACCTACGACAAGGCCCTCCAGTATTCACCCCGGCAGCGGAAGATGCTGTCGATCATCCTGGCTGAGCCGTCGCCGGGTCAGTCCGCCGAGGAGGTCGCGGCCCGGATCCAGCGAGGGACGGGCCTCCGCGCCTACACCAGTTCTGGATTCTCCCAGGCCACCACGGATTTCGTCTGGGCCAACACCGGAATCCCGGCCTCGTTCCTCACCACGATCACCCTCGGATTCATCGTTGGCGTGGTGATCTCCGCCCAGACCTTCTTCTCCTTCGTCCTGGAGAATCTCCGTCACCTTGGCGCGCTCAAGGCGATGGGCGCCAGCAATGGCCTGCTCGCACGGCTCCTCCTGCTGCAGGCCTTCACGGTTGGGCTCATCGGATACGGTCTGGGCGTGGGCATCACCGCCATCTTCGGCCTCGTTGTCCTGCCGTTCGAGCAGCCCCCGTTCCTCCTCGACTACCGCAGCCTCGTGCTGACGGGGCTGGCTGTGCTGTTGATCTGTCTCATCGCGGCCCTGCTGGGCATCCGGAAGGTGTCCCGGCTGGATCCCGCGATCGTGTTCCGGGGCTGAGCACAACTCCGGTCCCGACGTCCTCCATGAGCTCCCCTGTCCCCCTCGTTGACTCCCGTTCTGCCGTCCGGGTCGAAGGGGTTTCGAAGTCGTTCGGTCCCCGGGACAACCAGACCCAGGCGCTGGCGGGGGTCCGTTTCGAGGCGGACCGCGGGGAGCTGCACCTGGTGGTGGGCCCCAGCGGCTGTGGCAAGACCACGCTCCTCTCGATCATCGCGGGGACCCTGCGCTCCGACGCGGGGGACATCCGGGTCCTCGGCCAGTCGCTGGCCGCCTTCTCGGACCGGCAGCTGACCGAGTTCCGCGGGGCGCACATCGGCTTCATCTTCCAGCAGTTCAACCTCATCCCGACCCTCAGCCTGGTGGAGAACGTCAGCATTCCGCTGCTGCTCCAAGGAGTCCGTCGCCGGGAGGCGGAGGATCGGGCGGGCACCCTGCTGGACCGGGTGGGTCTGGGCGACCGCCGCCATCGGAAACCCCTGGAACTGTCCGGCGGCCAACAGCAGCGGGTCGCCATCGCCCGGGCGCTCGTGCACGAGCCACAGCTCATCCTGTGCGACGAACCGACGAGCGCCCTCGACTCGCGCACCGGGCACGACATCATGGACCTTCTGGCAGGGGGCGCCCGCACCGGCGGTCGATGCGTCATCCTGGTCACCCACGACCCGCGGACCTATGGGTTCGCCGATCGCATCACCCGGATGGAGGATGGCCGTGTCGAGGAGGTCCTCTCCGGTGCCGCCGTGAAGCAGTTCGCCGCCCAGTCCCACTAGTTCCATCATGATTCTCAGAAGCATCAGTTTCTATTCGGCACTCATCGGCATCGTCCTCGCCGTGGTGCTCGTCCGCCGGGTTGCCAACAAGCCGTCCGCCCCCGGACCGGTGTCGCCCCCCGCCCGGTCGCCCTATTCCGAGAGCCTCGCGGCCTCCGGGCTGATCGAGGCCCGGGGCGAGAACGTCCGGATCGCCTCCCAGAAGGCGGGTGTCGTGGCGAAGGTGTTCGTCAAGGTCGGGGATGATGTCACCGCGGGGGCCCCCCTGTTCCAACTGAACGACCGGGAGTCACGGGCCCTCCTGGCGACGGAGGAGGCCGAGCTGGAGTCCCTGAGGGCCACTGTCCTCACCCGGAAGGTTCTCCTCAGGGACATCGAGGATCAGCTGCAGCGGGGCAGAAAGCTGCGTGAGGAGGGCGTCATCACCGAGGAGGAGATCAACCGACGTCTGTTCGCCGCAGAGCGGACCCAGGCGGAGCTCGTGTCGGCCGAGCGTGATGTGGCGGCCGCCACCGCCCAGAGGGATCTCGTTCGGACCACCGTTGAACTCCTGACGGTCCGGTCACCCAGCGATGGGCATGTCCTGCAGGTCAACGTCCGACCGGGCGAATTTGCCTCGGCCGGCCTGACCCCCGAACCGCTCCTGCTGCTCAACACGGGCGGGAATGAGCACCTTCAGGTCCGGGCCGACATCGACGAGCAGACCGCCATCGACTTCACCCCCGGCACCCCCGCGGTGGGTGCGATCAAGGGGCGGTCCGACTGGACCGTCCCCCTGAGGTTCGTCCGGGTGGAACCTTATGTCGTCCCCAAGCGCAGCCTCACGGGCGACAGCTTCGAACGTGTCGACACCCGCGTCCTGCAGGTCATCTACGAGTTCAATCGTCCGGCCTTTCCCATCTATGTCGGACAGCAGGTGGACGTCTTCATCGAGCGGGCCAGGAAGGATGGGACTTCTCCGGCTGCAGCCGGCACGGCGCTCCGATGAATCCGCGTCCGAGGTCTTACGCCCGGGGATCCGTCACGGGAGATTCCGCCCCGAGAGGGTCCGATCGCGGACTTTCCCGTTCTTGGGCTTTGTCCTAGCGTGGCGCAACGATGACTCCGATGTTGGTCTCCGGTGGACGCGTGGTGGATCCGGCCTCTGGATTGGATGCGGTCTGCGACGTGCTCGTGGTCGAGGGCAAGGTGGCCGCGGTGGGGCCCGATCTGCGATCCCAATGCCCGCCAGGTGGCGAGATCCTCGATGCCCGTGGACTGGTGGTGGCCCCTGGCCTCATCGACATCCACGTCCATTTCCGGGAGCCGGGTCAGACCAAGAAGGAGGACGTGCAGAGCGGGTCGCGATGCGCTGTCCGGGGCGGGTTTTCGACTGTCGTCTGCATGCCCAACACCTCGCCTGCGATCGACAACGCCGGCACGGTGGCCCTGATCCAGGACAGCGCGGCGAAGGCCCACTGCCGGGTCGAGATCACCGGTGCCCTCACCAAGGGCATCGCGGGGGAGGAACTCGCCCCCATCGGATCCCTCCACAAGGCCGGAGTCGTCGCCCTGACCGATGACGGACACTGCATCCAGAACAACGACCTCATGCGCCGGGCCTGCGAGTATGCCCGGATGTTCGACCTCCCGATCATGGACCACTGCCAGGACTACGGCCTGGTCACCAAGGGGGTCATGCACGAAGGGAAGTACTCGACCATCCTTGGTCTTGCGGGGTGGCCTGCCGCGGGCGAGGAGCTGATTGTCGCCCGGAACATCCTCCTGGCGGAACAGACCGGGACCGTCATCCACTGCCAGCATCTCAGCTCCGCCGGCAGTGTTCGTCTGCTCCGGGAGGCTCGAGGACGAGGGGTGCCGATTTCCGGGGAGGCCTGTCCCCACCATTTCACCCTGACCGATGCCTGCATCGCGGGCAGTGAGGAGTTCTGGCGGGAGGATGGCGTCGACCAGGCCGCACGGTTCTTCAAGGACATCCCCTTGCCCGAGTGGCCGAACTACCACACGGACTTCAAGATGAACCCTCCGTTGCGGTCCGCCCGGGACCGGGAGGCCATCCTCGAGGGGTTGGTCGACGGCACCCTGACCATCATCAGCAGCGACCATGCACCCCATTCCCAATCCGAGAAGGATGTGGAGTTCGACTACGCCCCTTTTGGAATCGTGGGGCTCGAGACCGAGCTGTCGCTGTCGCTGATGGCCCTCGTGCACACGGGGCGTCTCTCGCTGGCGGGGATGCTCGCCAAGCTCACCTCGGAGCCCGCGAAGCTCCTGCGCCTCCAGGATGGCCGCGGAGAGATCCGGGTCGGCGGGGTCGCAGACCTGACCCTGTTCGATCCGGATGAGGAGTGGACCTCTTCGCGTGACGACACGGCCAGCAAGTCCTCGAACAATCCCTTCCACGGTTGGCGTCTGCGCGGACGGGTCCTGCATACGATCGTCGGCGGGCGACGCGTCTGGTCGCTGCGGTCGGCTCCGTGATGGCATCGGGACAAGGCCCCGGCCTCTGCGGTGTCGCATTGAATCCGGAGGATGCCGCCACGCTGTGTGCCCCGGGTGTGGTGTGCTACACCCCGAGGACTGGTCGCTGGCCCACGGGGCGCCGACACGGGCTGTGGAGTTGGATCCGAAGAACCAGGTGGCTCGACCGGGGAAAACAAAGATCGAGCGTGAATTCGGGCTGTCCGGGGGCAGCTGACCCGTGAGCTCATCGGCAAGGGGTATCCCGAACGTGATGGAACCAAGACTGGGTCGACGCGAACTCTTGTTGTCGCTGAAGTCGGCGACGATCGAGGCGTGCTTCAGCGTCCCGATGCTGAACCTCACGATGCCGAGCTTCCCGTTCGTCATCGCCTTCGCGGTCGCGGCGTTGGGATGGGGTCCAGGGGCGGTCGGATTGATGGCGGCGCTGCCGCACGTGTGCAACCTGATCCAGCCCATCCTGGCCACGGCACTGAGACGCCGCATGTCGCTCCTGCGGATCATGGCGATCGGATTCCTCGTGAATGCGGCACCCTGGGGGCTGATCAGCCTGCTGCCCTTCCTCCAGCCGTCGCGACGGGGTGTCGTCTTTGCCGCGCTTCTGACGGTCGCGACCCTGGCCAACAGCATCACTGCCGTCGCCTGGTCGGCCGCCATCGCCCAGCTGGTGCCTCCGCGGCTCAGTGGGACCTATTTCGGTCGACGCAACCTGGTCTTCGGTTTCTGGACCCTCGTCGTCGTCCTCACGGCCGGTGCCGTCGCCGAGAGGGGGTCGAATTCCCTGGCCACCTTCGGCTGGATCTTCGCGGTGGCGGGACTGGGGCGATTGGTGGGGTATTATTTCCTGAGGCGCATGACCTTTCCGGTGTCGGTCTCCCGACAGGAGACGGTGCCGCCCGACTGGCGGGAGATCGCCGAACCCCTTCGGGACACCAACTATCTCAAGCTCGTGGCGTTCGTGGGGTGCTGGGGTTTCCTGCTGAACCTCGGCCAGCCGTTCTACACGGTGTTCCTCCTCGAGGGACTCCACCGATCGATGGGGGAGGTGGGGTTGCTGACGGCACTGGCGGGTGTGGGTGGAATCCTGACTCTTCGCGGTTGGGGCTTCCTATGTGACCGGTTCGGCAGCAAGCCGGTGCTCTATGTGGCCTCGATCGTCTGGGCGCTTTCGGGGCTGGTGTTCTGGAGCCTTGCTGGGGAGCGGTTCTTCTGGCACCTCGCCGTGGCCTATCTGGTCGTGGGGGCCATGACGGCAGGATTCCAGCTCTGCCAGTTCAACCTCATGCTCAAGCTGGCCCCGGCCAACAAGGCCCCTTACGTGGCTGCCTTCCTCGCCCTCACGAGCCTCATGACCGCCCTGGGTCCGGTTCTCGGGGGATTTCTTCTCGGGGTGCTTCCGGATCGGCTCGGGGTGTTTCTGGGCCAGACCCTATGGGACTACCACCTCGTCATCGCGATCTCGATGGTGGGCTGCCTCTTGTGTGTGCACCTCCTGGACTTTGTCGTGGAGGAAGAGGCACACCCGACCGAGGCGGTCTGGCGCACAATGCGTCGGATGAGTCCCTTCAACCCGATGCTGACCCTCACCAGCACTGCCCAGATGGTCCTGACGCCTGGGGGGCTCATCGGTCTGACCCGCCACTCCTGGCGGCAGATCCGGCGTCAGGCGCGTCGGCTGGGTGACGTGGGGGAGGAGCTGGCGGAGGGGGGCAGGGAGGTTCTGGCCTCGCCCTTTGCCCGCGAGGGATCCGGAGAAAACAAAAAGGGCGGTCACCCGAGGTGAACCGCCCTGTCTTTCCGGTTGGAACCGGGGTTGGCTGATGGCTCAGGCCTTGGCAGCCTTGGTCTTCAAACCGCCCTGGGCCAGTTCGACGAGCTTGGCGAAAGCCGGGCTGTCGGTGGCGGCGAGGTCTGCGATCACCTTTCGGTCGAGCCCGCACTGGGCGGCCTTGAGGCCTTCCATGAAGCGGCTGTACGTGATGCCCGCGGCGCGCGCGGCAGCGTTGATGCGGATCTGCCAGAGATTGCGGTAGGTCCGCTTCTTGGTCTTGCGGTCGCGGTAGGCGTACTGGAGACCGTGGTCGACGGCATCGGAGGCGTAACGGTACAGCTTGCTGCGCTTCAGGCGGTAGCCCTTGGCGAGCTGCAGCATCCGTTTGCGACGTTTGCGGGAGGCGGGAGCGTTGGTGACGCGCATGGTCGGAAATCAGTAGGAGGTTCGCGGAGGACGGATCAGTGCGAGAACGGGAGACAGGCCTTGATCTTGTAGACGTCGGAGGGATGAAGCTCCTTGTCCTCGCCCAGGCGGCGACGGCGTTTGGCGCTCTTGCCGGACAGCAAGTGACGCATACCGGAATGGCGGGCGAATACCTTGCCCTTGGCGCTGATCTTGAAGCGCTTGGCAACGGACTTCTTGGTCTTGATCCCCTTCGGACGACGCATAACAGGTCTCAGTTTCTCCTCGTTAAAGAGCGCGGAGCTTAGAAAAGGTGTCCTTGGGTGCAAGGTTAAAAACCATTTCATTTTGGTTCCACCGGCCATCCACGAGGAAAATGAAGCCTCCAAGATCGTTTCACGGTCAAGCCGGTCGATGGTGCCCACGGGGGGCGGAGATGGGTGCCGCAACGCTGGCACTGCGGTTGTGTGGACACTGCAACTGGGCCCAGGGAGGCGGTGCACCGCCTCCTCCAGTGTTGAATGACGAGAGCCTACAGCCTGCCAAAGGCGAAGCGCCCCGCCCGGAAGGGGCGGGGCGCCTGCATGGAGGGTCCTCGGACCCGCTCCAGACTGCAGGGGCCACCCCCTACAGGCAGAGGTGCGCCGTGGCGAACGGACTGGGCCCGCCGCAGTCCCTGTCAGGAGTTCCATCCCCGTCCGAATCCGACGGATTGTCGAAGGCAAGGTTCAGGTTGTCGATCAGCGCATTCAGCTCCGCCGCGCTGGAGAGTCCGAACGGCACGGGCCCGCCGGTTCCCAGGTACAGGTTGGTCGCCTTGAGAACCGCGGCGACGGTCTGACCGTTGAGCGCCTTGGCGGTCTCCGCCGAGATCGGGGCACCGCCGTCCTTCAGGGTATCGCCTGCCACGAAACGGCATAGCGTCACCGAGCCGTAGGTCGCATCGCCGCACGGTGAGGTGTTGAGGGTGAGGGCGGCGGTCTGGCTCGCGAGCCCACCGCCGGTTCCCATGGTGGTGGGGTTCACCTGGGAGCTGGAGAACACACCCGATTTGCCGCCGCCACCAATGGCGGCCCTCAGAGCCAGGAGCCCCGTGTCAACCCAGCGGTATTTCTTCGGGCTGTTGTCGATGTCGACGTAGCTCTGGGTCAGCATCCACGTGTAGGTGAACGTTCCCCCGCCGATGGTGATCAGCGGCCCGCCCGATGCGGTCACCGGGCTGGAGCCCGTGCCTCCGTCGCCCCCGAAGCAGGCCAGCTCGGCCTCGAGGCTTGCGGCGCCCGACGAGAAGTAGCCCTGGCTCTTCGTGCATGGGTCGCCCGGAGGTTTCAGATCACAGCAGATGTGGGTCGCACCGAACTCGCTCTTGCCGCCGCACTCGTGGTCGTCGATTCCGTCCCCATCCCAGTCCTTGCCGTCGAACGCGAGGTTGAGTTCATCGATGAGTTCGTTGAGGGCCGAAGCCGAGCCGAGTCCGTATGGGACGTTTCCGCCATTGCCCAGATAGGCGTTCGCCGCGGCCAGTACGTCCGCAACCGTCTGCCCATTCAGGGCGGCGGCCGTTTCCGCGGAGATCGGTTTACCATCGACCTTCAGGGTCTGTCCCTCGACGAAGCTGCAGAGGAACGCCTTCCCGTAGGCGGCATCGCCACACGTCGAGATATTCAGGGTCAGGGCAGCCGTCTGGCTCGCCAGTCCGCCGCCCGTTCCCATGGACGTCGGGTTGTTGGCACCCAGCGAGAACGAGCCCGACGGACCGCTCCCGCCCAGCGCCTTCCGGAGGGCGACGAGGCCGGTGTCAACCCACTGCCGTTTCACGGGGCTGGGGTCGACATCTGTGTACTCGCCCGTCAGGAACCACGAATAGGTGAATGTCCCTCCTCCCAACGTGATCAGGGGGCCGGTGTTTCCGGGGATGGCGACCGATCCCGTGCCGCCGTCTCCACCGAGGCAGGCCATCATCGCCGCGAGGCTTGCAGCTCCATTCGAGAAGTGCCCTTGGCTGCGTGTGCAGAACTGGCAGATCCCGGGGTCACCACAGGGAACCGTGGTCGAGGCCTGGATCGAGCTGTACTCGCTGCGCTGACGGTCACAATCGGCCAGCGCCATGACACGAAACAGGTAGGTGGTCCCGCATTGGAGCGGCGTCTCGAGACCCGACTGTTGTGCCGGAAACGTGACGAGGGTTCCGCCGACCGCGACGGTCGCGCAGTCGCCAGGACCGAGACTCCAGTCCGGATAGGCCCCTGGGAAGAGTCCACACCGGGCCCGGGCATCATTGAGGTCATACCATCGTCCGTCATCCGCAGTGCCCGCGATGCCGTCGGGCCCGAGTGTGAGGCTGTCGGCCGTCTGCCACTGGAGCAGAAAGCCCGATTGTGCGCCGCTGGGTCCCGCGCAGATGCGGACTGTGATGGACGTTTCCGAAGAGGGTCCTGGAAATGTGAGGCTTGGAACATCCAGCTTCGGTTTGATCATGGCCCTGGTCTTGATGGGCAGAGGCCGCGCCATGACGGTTGCCGTGGCCGCCGCGACGAGGAGCAGGAGACGCAGTTGGGTTCTGAGGTTCATGTGCTGAGCAAGTGATGAAGGTTGCCCGCCGTGCGCAGGTCCAAGACCTGCAGGGTCCGAGGGCCTGGGACGGACGGATCGGGCCGGGTTGGAAAGGCCCGAATGCGCGCCGTGTGGCGGCACGCACACCCGGGGATCGGGGAGATTCCCCTCAAGCTTACAACCGCAAACCAATAGCTGTGGGGGAAGGCTTGTGGGGCGGGATGGGACGCCCGGTCACCACCTTCGTCGTTCCCAGAAAATGGTTCCGACGCGAGGGATCCCGAATGTAGCCTGCCTCGATATGAAGGATCCGTGGAGACGGCGCATCGGCGGTCTGCTCCGGTGGAGCCGGTCACCCGGGAGCGACTCTTTCTGGGAGATCCTGGGTTGGTGGGAGCTGAGACGAATTCCCTACAACCTGATCGTGGGTGGAGTCGGTGTCGTTTCCTGCGGCGTGATCCTCGCCGTAGCGGCCATCGGTTCGGAACTCTTCGACGAACCTCTGGGTCTGCCGGATCCCCCGATCATTGCGGTCTTTGTGATCCTCGCCTACGGGGTCGCCGCGAATGTCTGCTACTCCGGCGGGTGTATCGCCGAGTGGCTTGTCCGGAAGGTCTGGCGCGAACGAGCCGGTGCGTTCGGTGAGATCAGCTTCGTTCTGGGGGGCCTCTTCTCGATCCTGCTGACACTGGCGCCTGCGGGATTCTGCCTTATGGCCTTGGGCATTCGCCTGCTCCACGCCGGGTGGGTCCGTGGCTGAGGAAAGTGGTGCACCGGGCAGGACTCGAACCTGCAACCTTCTGATCCGAAGTCAGAAGCTCTATCCAATTGAGCTACCGGTGCATTAGCTTGTCGGGCAGGCGGTTAGCCTGCGTAGAAACCAGAAAATTTTGGCTTCAACGAGTAGCGCCGTCGCTACTCATCGCGGGCAACGAGGCATCGGAAACCCAGAACGTCTGGGACCAACGGACTACTCACTCACCGCGCTGAGAATACGTTTAACAGCTGTCGCGGTGAACTGTCCACCTCGGCGACATCGTTCCCCGCGTTTGTTGAGACAATCCGCTATCCTGCTAAGACTGGTCACCCCCGTTGATCTGACCTCTTCGATTGATGCATGAATCTGGCGGGCAAAGGCTAGCTTCCGCCGTTGGATCGATTTCGCAGCCTTGAGCCATACCTTCGCTGGATTCGGACCTCCAAGCTTTACTCCCCGAGCCCGGGCCACTGCTAGGCCCGCTTTGGTCCTCTCTGAGATAAGCTCTCGCTCCCTTTGGGCAAGAAGGGCGATGATCCCGACGGTAAGTTTGTCGGCATTCGGCATATCGCAGGCTACGAAATCCACGCCGCTCTCCTGAAGGGTCAGCAGGAAAGCCGCGTTTCGAGAGAGGCGATCAAGCTTCGCGATGCAGAGCATTGCTTTGCGGGATTTGGTTAGCTGGATTGCCGCCGCTAGTTGGGGCCGGAGGTTGTTTGCGCCGCTCTCAACCTCCTCGAAGGACCGCAGAACGGTGCCACCCTGAAGCTTCACAAACTTTCTCACTGCGACCTTTTGGGCTTCGAGCCCGTTTCCCGCTAACCCCTGCTTGTCTGTCGAAACACGAAAATAGGCGACGAATTCCTTACTCATAAAATATTAGAGAAACTACTCAAATCGGCTGATTTGTCAAACACAAAGGTTCAATCGTGTTTGAGCTATCACCGCCAAGGCTTCCCTCTTTCAAGATTGCATCTACTACTCCTAAATCCATGATCTTACCCAATAAGCTCTTACCGACCCTTCTTGCCGATTTAGGGCGGTAACTATCCGCGAGAGGTGCTCGCTGCCGACGGGGTTCTGTAGCAGCGGGAGACCGATTCAAGGAACAATTCGTGATAAGCAGAATAGTAATTCTAGCCATAAATTAGAGAACAGGCTCAAGACTCGATCACACCCCGCCGCACCCTGAAAATGAGCAGCAATCCAATGTTCCACGGCTACCAAATTGAGAATTGTTGGTTTTGCAAAAACCGAACATCGCACCCGCATGCGTCAATCGAGGTGCCGATGTACAAAATATTACCGAAAACGGTTTATACACCTGAGGCGACCATCTTGTATGACACAAAAACCATTACGGTTCCAAGATGCAAGCACTGCCAAACACAACACAAAAATTGGTTTTCCTTCTCCAAAGATATCTTAAGAGAGGATAAAAAGGTTAAATACCCAGAAGTTGAGAATCTTGAACGCGATGGCTGGATGCATGGTAGACATCCAAACGATCTAAATCGACGAATAACATGGAAAAGCTTTTTCCTAGGCTAGACGGAGGCTTTGTAATGGCAAGAATAAAAGCTCAAGAAACAATTTACCTAAATAAACTATTGCAAAGCGATCATAAGTTTTGCGCACCTCTCCAAGGGTTGAAAATATACCAACGAATTCATCAGCCCGAAACTAATCATGCAAGGCGGACTAACATTCAATTTCAGAAATCAAAACTCTGCAGTTCACAACACTAACTATTATGAAAGAAGTAAAACTTTCTTGGCTTCAAATCATCGTCGTTTTTCCAGTGGTGTTTTTTT
>CAZZKQ010000016.1:0-3173 GCA_964654875.1 uncultured Verrucomicrobiota bacterium
GGTTGGAGACGGGGTCCGCGGTGACCTTCGCCGTGGCCACATAGTTGGCGCCCCGCTGATCCTTCATGAGATCCCCAAACAGGGTGGCGACGGTGGTCTCGAGAGCCCGGGCGTCGGCGGACTTGAGCTCGATGACCCGCATCTCGCGTGGACCCGACTCGGGTCGGCTGTCGAGCTGCTGGATCATCTTGGCGGCAGCGTCGACCGCGGCGGCCGACCCGGTGACGACGAGGCTGTTGCTGCGGGTGTCCGTGAGGACCTTCACCTGCTGGCTCTGGGCGTTGAGGCTCTTGTCGACCAACCCGGCCAGGTCGGAGGCGGAGGCGGAACGGAGGCGGATCACCCGCGTCTGGTCGCGGTCCGACTTGCGTTCGGCGGGATCGAGCTGGCGGATGATCGCCTCGACGCGTGCGATCTCGCGGTCGCTGCCGCTGACCATGATCCGGTTGTTCTTGGTCTCGGACAGCAGCGTGGCGGCGCCACCCGCGGGTTCCGGCTGGCCACGGAGCTGTTCCTGGTAGAGCTGCTGGACGAGCGGGGTGAACTCGGTGGTCGTCCGGCCATAGAGCTCGACGCCTTTGAACTGCCGTGGGGCGGCGGTCGCCGGGGATACATCGAACTGCTTCACCAGGGTGCGGATGCGGTCCTGGTCCTTCGACGTGGCCAGCACGATCAGCTGCTTGCCCGTGGGATCCGCCATGACGGTGGGAGTGGGGCTTCCCTGCGTGGAGAGCTGGCCCAGGAGCTGGTTGACGAGTGGAAGGACCTCCGCGGCGGGCTTGGCCTGGAGCGGGAGGACGGCGAGCTCGCGTTCCGCCTGGGCGGGTTGGGTGTCGACGATGTCGATGACCGCATCGATTTCCTTGAGCTGGTCGGCGGTGGCCGTGACGAGCAGCCGGTTGTTGGCGGCATCGGCCACGATGGAGGGCTTGGGCAGGCTCGAGAACCGGCGATCGGCCATCCGTTCGTTCACGAGGCTCTGGATCTGGGGCAGGGCGATCTCGGTGCGGCTGTTCTTGAGCGGGATGACACGGAGGTCCCGGGTCTTGACCTGCGGCTTGTCGGCCTGGAGTTGGGTGACGAGATCCTCGATGCGCCTCAGGTGATCGGCGCTTGCGGTGACAATGAGGCGACCGGTCTGGGTGTCGGAGAGGATCTTGGCGTGGGCGACACTGGAGGTGGAACCGTCGGCGGTCTGGTTCTTGTAGAGCTGTTCGACCAGAGGCTGGATGCGACGCGCCTCCTCGGGGGATCCGACCTCGATGAACCGGGTGATGAGTTGCGTCGGCTGCGAGGTCCCGGTCTCGAGCTGCGCGACGATGTCGGCCGCAATCTGGAGATCCGTCGGTGTGCCGGTGACGACGACGCTCTGGCTGCCGGGGTCGAAGGTGACGCTGGCGGTGGTGACGACCTGGCCCGTCTTTTCCTTCCGGGTGAGGGCCTGGCGCAGGATGGTGGTGACGTTGGTGGCCTCGGTGGCCCGTGGACGGAAGATGCGGGTGAGCTGGACAGCCTGGGCCTTGTTGGGTACCGGGGTGTTGTCACGGGCAACACCTTCGGCTCCAACCAGACCCTTATCGACCCGGGTGATGAGCTGCTCGATCTGATCGAGCTGACCCGGCAGCGGCGCGGCGACGATCAGACGATTCTGGGCATTGTCGGCAATGACACGCGCCTTGGTGGCTGCAGCCGATCCGGTCTCGCCCGGCGCGGCGACCCCGGGGATGGCCTGGCGGATCATCGCTGCGAGCTCTTCGGACTTGATGGTCTGCGGGTTGTAGATCCGCACATCCCCCGCGGCACCGTCCTTCTGCTCGAACTTGTTGATCAGCTCCTCGGCCAGCTCGAGGCGTTCGGTGGGTCCGAAAAGCACCAGCGTGCGCGAGGCCTCGTCATAGACCGACGTGATATAGTCGTTGGGATCCGCGGGCAGCACCTCCATCGCCTTGGTGTTCGGATTGTAGGAGGTCCGCTTCGGCGCGGTGGAGACACCAAAGGTCCGATTGAGCAGGTCGGAGACGATCGCGCCCGAGGCGTTGAGGAGCGTGTAGCTGCGCATCTGGCGCTCGGCCGCCTGTTCGGAGCCGATGGTGGCCAGGAGGGATTTGACCCGCTGGATGTTGGCGAGCCGGTCGGTGACGATCAGTCCCCTGCCCCGACCCAGAGGCGCGACCGATCCAGCCTGGGACAGCATCGGCAGGATGGACTCGGTGATTTCCTTGGAATCGAGGTTCTTCGAATCCAGCACCACGGTGACGACCTCGTTCGGTCGGACATCCGTTGCGGGTTCGGTCCCGCGCAGGATCCGGAGCGGCATCGCCTGAAGATTCTTGAAGGGAACCACCCGGAGGTTGTTGCCGTCCTCGAGCAGCATCACACCCTTCATCGCCAGCATCAGGTTCAGCGTGTCGAGCGCCTCGGTGTAGGTATAGGCGTTGGGATCGTCGTAGGTCAGCGTGCCGACGACATTGGTGTCGGACAGCAGGGGCTTCCCGGCCATCTGGGCGAAGCGTTCGATGACGTCGGTGTACGGGATGCCGTCGAACTGGAACCGGATGTTCCGGGGCGCGGCGGCGACGGGCGTGGCCGGGGCGTTCCCGCGGACCACGACCTCCGGACCGGCGGACGGGGCGTTGGACTTGGCGGCGTCCTGGGCGAGGAGGAAGGGGGCCGTGGACAGGGCGGCTCCGAGAAGGAACGGGCGGATCATGGGAACAGGAGACGGGAGTCGGAAAGGTATGCCCCGCAACCCGGTTTGGGGATGGGGGAGTGGTGCGGGTTTATTCACCCGGAAGAGCGGAGGGCGGAGAGACAAAGTCCCGGCGCGGAGCGCTGGACGGGTGGGTGATGCGGTGTCCTGCATCACCTGGATGTGCGGCGTGCATCCAGCGGAGGCGGGATCGGACGTCTGCGGTTCAGAGTCACCAGAGTCCGACTCCGAGGACGCACCTGGGATGGGTGGGTGCCGGCGCACCCAGTGCTGCCGGTCAATGCAGCACCCATCGACACCCTCGGCACCACGGGACCCAAAAGCGACACCCGCTGGAGCGGCGATGGCGGGTTTTCCTGGGAGGGATGGGGGCATTCTTCTCAGGGTTTCTTCGCGAGCCTTTCAGGAAGCTCGTCCGGGGCGAGGCGCCGCCTCTCGGCCAGGGTCTTGCCCCGCTCCACCG
>CAZZKQ010000016.1:3273-18026 GCA_964654875.1 uncultured Verrucomicrobiota bacterium
AGCTCGTCCGGGGCGAGGCGCCGCCTCTCGGCCAGGGTCTTGCCCCGCTCCACCGCCCAGTAGCCATCCTCCATCTGGAGGATGAGCCGGCTGTGGGACACGAGCAGGGAGTTGCCCGGCATGGGCATCGGACGGTAGTCGACCTGGGCGATGCGGCCTCCGGCCAGTTCCTCACCCACCCTATACCGGACCGTCTTCTGGGCGGCCAGATCGCGGATGTGGATCTCCGGTTCTCCGTTCCACTCCGAGAGGGACACCACGCGGAAGATTTCCGGTCCGGGCGGCACTCCGGGCTTGGAGGGTGCCGGGGCGGGTTGACCCGGCTGGGGCTTTTCGAGCGGGCGCTTGATGTAGGGCCGAAGAAGGTCGCGGGAGACGATGCTGTTGAGCAGGTGTCGCTCCGGGGACTCCAAGGTCAGGGCCGGGACCAGATTGGTGCGTTCCACGTCGGGTGACGGATCCATCACGAGCGTCAGGTATCGGAATCGCACCCGGACCACACCGGGCCTTTCGCCGATCGACACCGACAGGTTTTCGGTCCGATGAAGCCAGGGGGAATGGTTGAGCAGGAAGAGCAGGCTGACCACATTGGTCAGGGGACCGTCGCCCTGGACATTCCAGCCGATCTCGCTGGCACCCCGGAGTTTCCGGGGGCCCACCGGCAGCCGGGTG
The DNA here is from genome assembly GCA_964654875.1 of uncultured Verrucomicrobiota bacterium. GTDB lineage: Bacteria > Verrucomicrobiota > Verrucomicrobiia > Limisphaerales > UBA9464 > UBA9464. Next base: position 3,946 of record CAZZKQ010000016.1, read on the forward strand.
AAGTCGGCCTCCTCGAGTCCGGCCGCGGTGATCTGCTTGGTCAGCATCTCCCCCGACCGGGCACTGGCCTGGTCGACGGTGTCGGCAAAGGACGTGCGGGTGATCTGCTTGAGCCGGTCCTCGGCCGCGAAGTAGTTCCGACGTTCGGTCTGGATCTTCCCCAGCCGTTCCCGGGCAGTGGCGATCTTCTTGTCCACCTCCTTCAGCGGGGACAGAAACACCCAGCGGAACCCGAAGCCCACGACGAACAGGACCACGATTCCACCGACGAGCCCAGTAAGGAGTTTCTCGCGCTGGTTCACTGGACACCTTTCTTCCAGGCCGCGGTGTCGAGGGACACGTCGTCGATCGGCCGCGGGGGAGGCTTCACCTTGTGGAGATCGATCTTGAGCTTGGCGGGAACCAGGACCTCCACGTTGGAGCGGAACTCGTAGCCGAAGCGGTCGGCTCCCGGGGTGATCGCGATGGGTTTGACCTCGTATCCAGCCGCGACGAGCTGCTTTTCCAACCGGGCCAGCGTCTCACCGCTGCGGGCCTGGACGGCGAGGCGGATGGCGTTGGGTCCCGAGACGGCGATCGAACCCAAATAGATCTCCTCGCTCGGTGGCAAGACCGACGTCAGGTAGGCGTAGTGGTCAAGCCAATCCCGTTCTCCACGGACCCAGTCCTCCACCACGGCGGTCTGGCGGGTGAGCTTCTGGTAGACTGGTCGTTTCTTCTCGGCATCGGCCAGCTCCGCGTTGACCGACTGCAGGACGGCGTTGCGGCGGTTGAGCAGCCACGACCGGGTTCCGAGCACGGCGACGAGGAGGACAACGGCAGCGGCAGTGCCTCCGAGAAGGGCGAGACGTCGATAGTCCCGCGGCACCGCGGGTCGCTTCGGGTTGACGAAATCGAGAGGGAGTCCGTCGGCGTCCCCAATGCCAAGGGCCAGTCCGATTGGGGCAACCGCCCCGGCGGATTCCTTGTGCAGATCCGAGGCAAGATCCAGAGCCACACCGGGGTCGAGCACCGTACAGGGCGTCGGAGTCCGCGAAGCAAGGGCATCCACCACCGCGGCCTCCTGTCCGGTGCATCCAGTGACCAGAATACGGCCGATCGGCGCCTCATTGCCCATGCCGCCATAGCTATGGAGGCTGCGGACCACTTCGATCGCGGCAGAGCCAACCCAGCCGTCGGAGGATGCGGCATCACCCGACGGACGAAGCGCACCACCACGGCTGAAGCGCAGGGCCCCATCCACCATGACGTCGACACCCACCTCCTCGGGCCGGACCGTCACAAGGGCCGTCGCATCCCGGGAGGCTTCAAGCCGACAGGCTTGGATGCAGCGCGCGTTGGCGTCGGGGAGCAGTCCAAGTCCCACCAGCCGGAACCCGGCGGCATCCGCCAGTTTCTGGTAGGAGTCGACTTCGTCCCGCCGCACCACCGCCGCCAGCACCTCGAGCCTGTTGGACCCGGAAGCCCCGGATTCCTGAACCGGATCCTTCGTCGGCGCGGCTTCACCGGTCGGTACGATCCGACGCAGCACCCTGAAGTCGATGACCGCCTCCTCGAGGCGGAAGGGCAGGTCCTTGGCGACCTGGAAGTGGACCAACGAAGCCAGTTCATCCACACGCCCAATTTCCGGTACGGTCAGGGTCCTCAGGACGACCCGGGCGCGCGGCACACCCATCACGACGGCGGCGGGTCGGATTCCAAGCCGGTTCACGGTCCGTCGCAGCGCCGCACCCAGAATCGTGGGGTCGCTCCGATCCGCTTCGGAAGCCAGCTCAAGGACTCCGGAGACCACTTGTCCGATGACCCCTCGCGACCGCGTCTGAACCACCCGGAGGGTGAGTCCCTCGAGGTCGAGCGCGGTGATCTGCGAGGGGATCTTGGGCCGGGGCTCCCGTCGGAGACCCAACCGTTTCAGAAGCCCTTCGATCAGCTGTGTGCGGTCAGCCATGGATACGTTTCGTGCTGGGTCCGGATCGAGGCACCCAGTGTGCCCCGGGCGGGGGGGATTGTTCCAGTGTCTCGGGCGAAAGATTGAAGGGAAGTCCCAGCCGGGTGAGATCCCGGAGACGGGTGAGGACGGGCGCGTCCCCGGAGACGTCCACCTCGGCCTCCAGGACCCGATATCGGCCCGACGGCAGGGCGTATCCGATGACGTGGAAGCGGAACTGGTAGGCCCGGGTGGTCAGGTGCGGCACGACCGCCTTGAATCTGGGCACGTCAAGGAGCCCCTCGGTCAGGAGCCAGGCCGGGGTCGACCGTTGTTCGGCCCGGAGTCCCTCCCGGGCGCCCACGATGGATTCCGCAGTGGGGAGATCCATTCCCGGCAGGGTGGCGAGGACGATCGAACTCGCCGTGTTGAGGTTGATGAAGCCCTCCCGGTCCGCGGTCTTTCCGGAACTCTGAACCGTGAACAGGTCCAAAAGCAGCGGCAGCTCCTCGCGGGTGATGCCTGAAGGGATCTCGATGGGGGCGCCGGAATCGTCCGTCGTCCGCACCACGTCCTCGAGGGCCTCGACCGGATGCGTCAGTCGACGGTTTGTACGCCGGAGGGCAGCGAGATAATTCGTGAATCCCTGGGGTAGTCCCTTGTCGGGCAGGACCAACCCGGCCCGGTTGATGTCCAGACGCGGTCTACCGTCGGCAGTCAGGTCCGGGTCCTTCGAGCCCACGGTGAGATACTGCGCCATGCCATGGTCGAGCCGCCCATCGCGGTTGTCCCCGGGTGGATTGTCGTCTCCATCGTCTTCGTTCGGATCCAGGCGTCCGTTGAGATTGGTATCCTCGCCGAGGAGGAGTTCCGCGGAGAGGCCCGGGGTCCCAAGGAGGTCCTCGACGGCATCGATGCGGCCGACCCTGCGCAGGACGGGAATCGGAAGGGTGTTGGTGGGCGACAGCAACGCGGTATCGGGGCCCGGCATCGCGGCAGGAATCGCATTGGTCATCGGGTCGGCCACCGGATCCCCAAAAACCGCGGTCGGTGGGGGTGCCTGGCCGAGTCGCACCCTCAGGAACTGCACCGTCTCCGGGGTCATGCGGGGAATCTTGGCAAGATCTGCACCACCGAGCTGATTGACGTTGATCCGGGAGGCGAGGTCGGTGAGACCAAATCGGACATCGGTCGTGGACTCACTGTCACCGGGCGAGAACACGCTGAAGAACCAGCGGTCGGAACCGTCCTCGAAGACCAGCCGTTCCCGGAAGACCGACGGGTTGTCCGCCCAGTCCATGGCCCCACTCCGTGCCGCCGAGGCCATCTCAACGGCCTGCTGCACCCCGCTGAACGCGGCCGACCACGACTGTTCCAGGCTGCCGCTGGCCGCGGCGGCAGTCTCTTCGGCCCGGTTCCGGAACAGCAGACTGACCGTCACCATGGAGATCAGCAGAATGAAGACGAGGACGGCGAGCAGAACGAAGCCCCGACGCGCCGGTCCTCCTCGTTGATGATGGATTGGGGGCCAGGTCATCTATCCCTGAGGCTGTTGAGGGTTTGGGACCAGGGGGACAGGTCATCAGCCTTTGGGGGTCGGGGCCATGGGGTACGGGGCCAGGTCATCTGTGCAAGGACCGGGTCGCCGGCCGCCGATGCCTCTGATGGGTCCAGGGACAGGCCATGGTGTGGCTTGGGGACAGGCCCTCGCCTGATGCAGGGGCACCTGGGTCGAGGGTTTGGGGACAGGTCAAAGTACGATTCCTCCCCGGCACCACCCCGCCGGGGCCAGGTCATCCTGAGGACACCAAGAACATGGGGCCAGGTCATGGTGTCGACAGCTCCTCCTGTTCCGGGGTTTTGGATTGGCTGACGCGGCTGCCGGTCGGAAGGGCGATCACCCGTCGAAACGCCTCCCCGGTGTAGTCCTCAGGCTCAACCCCGGGTTCGATGGGGTCCCAGCCCAGGGTGATCTCAACCCCGGTGGGGGTGGTTCCATTGGTCCACCGATCCAACCACTGGGCACCGCTCCAGTAGCGGAGTCGCAGATAGCGGATCTGGTCGGTGAGGGGCTCGACTGGGGCATTGGTGGCGGCCTCGGCGATGCTGTTCGTCTCCGGGGTCGCAATGGGGGTGGAGGTGTCGGTCGACGGGGAAGGGACTGGAAGAGTGGGCTTCGGAATGCTGGCATTCTCGAGGCGGGCAATGCCCTGGACTGCCAGGTTGGTGCCGTCGACCGCCCAGATGGGGCCGAAGGCAATCCGCACCACACCAGCACCGCCCCCCGGTTCGAGACGGCTCCGTGCGAACGCCATGGAGGATCCATCCCCCTCGAATCCACCACCTCCGGCGGCTCCCGGTACGGCGGACCGAAGATCCGCAGCAAGGCGATCGAACACCAGGCGCGTCGCGGCAAGGCGTTCAGATTCCTGGAGGACCTGTCCCCTGAGGTCGGCAACCTGCCGGTAGAAAACCATGGCAACACCGAGCAGCACCGCGGTGATCGACAGCGCGAGAAGGATCTCGATCAGGGTAAACGCCAGAGCCCAGTCGACACGATGTGGCAAACCGGAGCGATGACGTGTCGGCAGCCGATTCATGGCGCAACGCCTCCGGAACCCGGACTGGCGGCTGGGATGTTGGTGCCGGAGGCCTGGGCCCGGACGACTTCTCCCAGGCGCTGGACGACGAGGAATTCCCGGTGGCGGATCACCACCTCAACACGGACCAGACCGGAGGGTCCTGCGGCGGCCCCCGATTCCATGGGGGAGGCGAGGACCTCGGCGGTCCAGTTGTCCATGGGCGCCGGGAAGGGTTCCTGGCCTTGGCTGACTGGAGGTCGGATGCCGAGCTGGACCTCGGCCAGGGTGCTCGCCGCCAGATTGAGTGCCTGCAGACCGAGGCGTTGCCGCTCCAGACTCCCCATCGAGGCGTTGAGCGCACTCGTCACGATCGCCGCCGCCGCCGCAAACAGGGCCACCGCCAACAGCACCTCCAGCAGCGCCGCCCCGGACCGACCTCTGGATGGAACGCGGGCCATCAGGGGTTCGGTTTCTGGAGAAGCTCCCCGCTTGCCGAGGATTCCGAGATCGTCGCCGGGGACTCCGTGTTCGTCATGCCGGTGACATCAAGACGCTCGAGCCACTGTCGGCGGGTGGTCCCGGTCAGACCCGACAACCGAATGCGGAGTCGCCGGGCATCCTCGGGGTCCTTCGAACCGAGGATCCATTCCGCCGAATCGCTGGAGCCATCGGGGTAAAAGGTGATCTGGAGGTGGAGCCGGGCTCCGGTGCTGGAGACCGTCGAGCCGGCAGGGTCCCCCCCGATGGCGTTGGTGCCACCACCGGGCTCAGCGAACGGGGTCTCAGGCAGGATCGTCATCTTCTGCGGTGACACCCTCTCGGGCGACTGGACTTCCACGAGCTCATCGATCCGTTCCCGGAACCCGTCGGTGCCCGGCAGCGGTTCAAAAGTCCCCGGCTGTTTCAAGGGATCCGGTTCCCAGAGCACCTGGAATCCACCGGAAACCTCCGTCGGGGTCGAAGCCGACGGGGAGTTGGTTCCGGCAGGTGTGCCGGGCAACGGTTCCGGGGTGCCAACCTGTATCCGGACCTGTCGCCCCGAGGTGGCGGCGTGGGCCCGGGCGAATCGCAGCAGCATCTCGACCTGGTCGGCCCCTTCCTCGAGCCTCGCTCCACGTTGGAGCGAGTCCCAGCCGAAGATCACCCCGGCGGCCAGAAGGAGGATCAGGGAGACGGTCAGGACGAGCTCAAACAGCGTGAACCCAGTCAACCCAGTCCGGGTCGCCCTTGCTGGTCGACCCTGGACACCCATCACCCCTCCAGTTCCTCGGGAGATCAGTTGGACCCCGCGCCTCCGGTCGACGGAGCGCCGTCCGGAGTGTCGCTGGCGAGCTTCACATCGTCCTCGGTGTCAGGCTGCCCGTCGGGTCCTACCGAGAAGAGTTTGTACGGCAATGCGCCGGAGTTCTGTCCCTGCGCACTCATGTCCGCGAGCTCATAGCGGATCTTGTTGTTCCAAGGATCGTCGAGGGTGGTGCCCGGCTTGAGATAGGGTCCCTGCCATTTCTCGCCGAGACGCTCATTCTCGAAGGTCGGCTTCTTCAGAAGCGCATCGAGCCCGCCCTCCTGTTCATTCGGATAGTGACCAAGGTTCAGGCGATAGGTGTCCAACGCGTTGGCGACCTGTTGGAGCATGAGCCGGGTGGTGTTCCGCTCGGCACCCTTCTGCTGCGGCAGCACGAAGACCACGAGGGCACCGGCCAGGAGCAGGATGATGACGATGACGAGGAGGATCTCGATCAGGGTGAACCCGGAAGCCTGGCGGCGTCGGCGGAGGGAGTGGCGAAGTTGAGGAACGGTCATGCGGACTGGCTTTGAACGCCCAGTCTTAGCCGGACGAGGAGAACCCGGACAAGATTCAACTGCGTTGCGGATAAAATTGGGGATCGAAGGGACCCACGCCGAGGTGCCAAGGAGGACGAAGACCCGAGGCGTGGATCGTCTTCGAGAGTCCATTGCCCAGCGGCCTGGAAGGCCACCTGGTAGTCGACTCCTCCCATCACCCGTCCGATCCCGTCGGGAATCTGTTCCGGTCCTCCTCCGGGTGACTCAAGCCGCTTTAGGACCAACAGTGACAGGTCGTGTTCCCCAAAACGCCAGGGGAATCAGTGCCAGCAAGGGGAGCAGCGCCGCGAGGGCGAGACCCAGATTGAAGGAACCCGTCAGGTCCGCGATCTGTCCAAACCCCTTCTGCACATAGCCCGGCACCAGCCACCCCGCGACACCGGCGATCCCGGTCACCTTGCCTTGGTGTTCCGCGGACAGGTCCTGGGTCAGGCTGTGGTAGATCGGGAACACACCCAGCGCCCCGGCGGCACCCAACGCGAGCACCGTCAGAAGCAGCGGCCCACGTCCCAGCCAAGGCACCAGGGCAACAAGGCCACAGACTGTCGCCGAGATCCCGAACACGACCATCCGAGCCGAGTGGACCGGCAGGTCTCGGAGGGCCAGCCGGGTGGCAAAGGCCCCGGCCAGGAGACACCCCACGTCGGCCGCGGCGAACCATGCGGAATTGAAATAAAGTGCCTCCGCCTCGGGATAACCCCGACCCTCCTGGAGGAATTTCATCAGCCAAGCGCGGTACACCTGCCAGGTCGTGTTGATGCAGGCCAGGACGCACAGGACGATACCGAACCGACGGCTCATGAGAACGTTCCAGAACCGTGTCGTCCCACCCGCGATGGCGGTCCCCGCATTCCCCGGTGGAAGGTCTCCGTCCCGGACCAGCAGGAGCCAAGGGAGAATCCACAACGCTCCCGCGACCCCGACGACCAGGAAGGGCAGCCGCCACGCCCCATCGCCTTCGCCCATCAGAGCCCGCAGGATCAAGGGTGTCGTGATCGCCCCCACGGTCGCGCCGCTCTGCAGGAGCCCGTTTCCAAGGGACCTCCGGCGATCGTCCAACAGGTGCCGGGTCGTGCGGATGGCACAAGGCCAATGACCGGCCTCGAAGAACCCAAGGAATCCACGGGCCAGCCAGAGTTCATGTGCATCCGAGGCCCAGCCGGTCAGGAAGCCGGCGATCGACCACGCCAGCAACACGCCAGGATAGACCCACCGCACCGCAAACCGGTCCGCCATCCACCCGAACACCAGGGACCCCGCAGCGAAGGCGTAGCCAAAGACCGACTCGATCTCGCCATATTGCGTCTGGTTCAGATGGAACTCCCGGCTGATCCGCACCGAGGCCCCGGCCAGGGTCTGGCGATCCATGTAGTTGATCGCCGACGCCACCAGCAGCAGGCCACACACCGTCCAGATCCAGACAGCGCCTCGGGAGGCTCGGGGCGTCGCGGTGGAGGTCATTCGTTCACCCTTCCCAGGACTGCCCATCCCAACGGGTCACCCGCTGGAGCAAGGCCACGACATCGTCGGAGAATGCCGTGAAGAGCAATTCCCCCTTCTCTCCCGAGGCCAGGTGGGGCCAACCGATGTGGCCCGGCCCGGTGCGGTCGCGCGTGATCCACGCCCGGGATGCGGGAAGGAAGGGGTTGCCCGGAGGGATAGGCTCAAGGCCCTGATAGACCCCCACGAGATGGGGGGCGAGACGCAGGATCATCGAGGTTTCCCACTCGCAGGCGTGGCCCATTTCCTTCTGGTACAGCGTGGGGCCGGTGGAGGAGGAAACACCCGAAGGACCTGGCCCCGAGGCCCAATAGGTGGCCAGGAGCAGCAGGAGATCCGTTCGATCCCGATGCCGTTGCCGGACCTCGAACAGTGCCTGGCGTCCGGGAACATCGTTGCCGCCATGGCCATTGAGGAAGACGAGCCGACGGAACCCCTGCTGGATCAGATTCTCGGCGAGGCCGGATAGGACATCCAGGTAGGTCCGGGGCGGCGCGGAGAGCGTTCCCTGGAAATCCAGATGGTGGTCGGAATTGCCCAGCCACAACAGCGGGACGAAGAGCGCCTCCTGCGCCAGCCGGTCGCGGACACGTCGTACGATCTCACCGAGGAGCAGGCTGTCCGTGAACACCGGCAGGTGTTGTCCGTGTTGCTCAAGTGCGGCGATGGGGATCACCACCGGGAGGTCCCGCGATAGGGAGGCCAGCGCGGGCGCGGAGAGGTCGGCAAAGTCCATGGGGGAAGACGCTCCCGCATCAGGCGATCAACGCCGTATCGGGGTCAAGCGTCTTGGCGGACAGAGCCAAGAGCACAGAGCTCAGAGCGTAGAGGGCCTGGGGCCCGAGGACAGGTCCGCCAGCCGAAGGATGGTCGGTTCTGGGCTATTCTCCAGGACTGGGTACGGGAGTACCCTCAGGGACTGTCATCCGCAGGGAGATCCTACACATCGACGGAACCAGTTCCCTACGCGCTGTGCTCGCGGCTCTCCGCTCTCCCCACCAGGAACCCCTGTGCCGTCGCCCGGAACTCCTCAACCTGGCGAGCCTCCCAGACCTTGTCGCAGCCAAGTTCCCGCGCCATGAGTGCCGCCACCGTCGGCGCCATCTCCAACGCCGCCCGGGCGTTCAGGAAAAGAGCCCGCGTCCGGCGCGCCAACACATCCTCCACCGTCCGGGCCATCTCGCGCCGGACCGCCCAGACCACCTCCGCACCCCCGATCGGCAGCGCTGGATGCAACACATCACCCAAACCTGGCGCTTCGCGCACCAGGTCCAGGATCGCCACGGCATCCGAACCGTAGACCGACAGTCGGCCAAATCGATCCGCATGCTGGTGGTACCCGTGGATGTTGAGATGTCGCGTGACGCTGGGGCGTTCCGTCAGACGCGCCAGGACCGCCGCCTGGTTGACACAGTCCTCCGCCATGTTGCGGTAGGTGGTCCACTTCCCTCCACAGATGGAGACCACACCCGAGGCATCGATATGGATCGTGTGGTCCCGGGACAACGCCGCCGTGTTCTTCCCATCGCCGGATCGGACCAGCGGCCGCACCCCGGCGAAGGCGCTCAGGATGTCGTCCCGGGTCGGCTTCTTCTCCAGATACAGGGCCGCCGTCTCCAGAAGGAATCCAATCTCCTGATCCATCGGGACGGGCTCGACCGGCACCGATGGGATCGGAGTGTCCGTGGTCCCGACGAGGGTGTGACCGTGCCACGGGATGGCGAACATCACGCGTCCGTCGCTTGTGTGCGGGACCATGATGGCGGTGTCGGACGGCAGGAAGCTGCGGTCGAGGACGATGTGGACCCCCTGACTGGGAGAGATCATGGGTTGCACCGCCGGCTCGGCGAGCCGGCGGACCTCATCGGTGAACGGCCCGGTGGCATTGATGATCACCTTGCCCCGTGCGGTGAAGGTCTGGCCCGACTCGAGATCCCGGACCTCGACCCCGGTGACCAGTCCATCCGGGTCCTTCAACAGTCCAATCACCGGCGCGTAGTTCAGGAGTGTGGCGCCTTGTTCCGCTGCGGTGGCGACCAGGTTGATCAGGAGGCGACTGTCGTCGAACTGGCCATCGTAATAGACGACACCGCCATGGAGGCCCTCCGTCTTGATGTTGGGCAGGCTCTGGAGCGTCTCCTCCTTCGAGAGCAGGTGGGAGGACCCGAAGCCGTAGCGGCCGGAGAGGCTCTGGTAGAGCTTGAGGCCGATTCCATAGAACGGTCCCTCCCACCAGGAGTAGCTCGGAACCACAAAGCGGAGTTCGCTGACAAGGTGGGGTGCATTCTGACGGAGGATGCCGCGTTCGCGCAGGGCTTCCATGACCAAGGAAACGTTGCCCTGCTCGAGATAGCGCACGCCGCCGTGGACGAGTTTGGTGCTCCGGCTCGAGGTGCCCTTGCCGAAGTCGTGGCGTTCCAGCAGGAGGGTTCGATAACCGCGGGCGGCGGCATCGAGAGCGACCCCAACCCCGGTGGCTCCGCCGCCGATGACGATGAGGCTCCACGGCTCTGATTCCGCCCGGGCCCGGGCCAACATCTCGTGACGATTCATGACCGCGCCCTCCTGGACGTCCTGGGTCCGCTCGACTTCCGCGCGGGCGCAGCCTGCTCCCATTCCTTCGCCCGCTCGAGGGCTTCGGTCCACCGAGCCCGGAGCGCCTGGGACTGGTCCTTCGACATCCGAGGCCTGAAGACACGATCAACCTTCCACTGGGATGCTATCGAGGCAGGGGACTTCCAATATCCCACCGCCAATCCAGCGAGGTAGGCGGCGCCCAGCGCCGTGGTCTCCGTAACCGAGGGACGCACCACGGGACAACCCAGAAGATCCGCCTGGATCTGCATGAGGGGTTCGCTTCGGGCGGCGCCTCCGTCGACCCTCAACTCTGGGATCGAGGTGCCTGTGTCGGCCCGCATCGCATCGAGCAGATCCGCCACCTGGAAGGCAATGCCCTCGAGTGCCGCCCGGGCCAGGTGAGCGGCCGAGGTATCGCGGGTGATGCCAATCATCAAACCCCGGGCGTAGGCATCCCAGTGCGGTGCGCCGAGTCCGGCGAACGCCGGTACCAGGAACACCCCGCCGGAGTCCGGCACCGACTGGGCCAAAGCATCGACCTCCTGGGCCGATCGGACCAATCGGAGGCCATCCCGAAGCCACTGGATGGTGGCGCCTCCGATGAACACACTGCCCTCCTGGGCGTAGTGGATCGGGTCCGATCCCAGCCGCCAGGCGATGGTGGTGAGGAGCCGATTCTTTGAGGGCTGGACGTGGGTCCCGGTGTTCTGGAGCAGGAAACAGCCGGTTCCATAGGTGCACTTGCTCGAGCCGGGTCTGAGACACATCTGGCCGAACAAAGCGGCCTGTTGGTCCCCGGCGATGCCACTGATCGGCACCCCCTTGATCGACGGAATCGTGGTCACCTCACCATACACCTCGCTCGATCCCGCGACCTCCGGAAGCAACGTCTCGGGGATCCGGAACAGATCCAGCAGCGTGGGGTCCCAGGCTGCCGTCCTGAGGTTGAGGAGCAGGGTGCGTGAGGCATTCGAGACGTCGGTGATGTGCCGGACACCGCCGGTCAGCTTCCAAATCAACCAAGTGTCGATGGTGCCAAAGGCGAGGTGACCCGCCCGGGCCAGCGCCCGGGCACCCGGGGTGTGGTCGAGGATCCAGGCGATCTTCGTGCCCGAGAAATAGGCGTCCACAATCAGACCGGTCCGTTTTTGGATCTCCTTCGCCCGACCCTCCAACCGCAATCGGTCACAAGCCCCGGCCGTGCGGCGATCCTGCCAGACGATGGCATTGCCGAGCGGCCTCCCGGTCCGACGGTCCCAGACCACCGTCGTCTCACGTTGGTTCGTGATGCCCACTGCCGCGATGTCGCTCGGACGCAGCTTGGTCGTCTTCATGACCTGCGACACCACGCGGCGGGTCGATTCCCAGATCTCCTCGGCATCGTGTTCGACCCATCCCGGCCGGGGGTAGATCTGTCGGATCTCCTTCTGGGCGACACCGCAGGATCTGCCGTCGGCATCGAACAGGATCGCACGGACGCTCGTGGTGCCGGCGTCGAGGGACAGGATGTAGGCCATGAGGATGCGGGTGGGGATTGGGAGGATCAGAGTCCGAACAGCAGGCGATACAGGAAGGCTCCAGCGAGGCCTCCGAGGAGGGGTCCGACCACCGGGATCCACGCATAGGACCAATCCGAGGACCCCTTGCCGGCGATGGGTAGGAGGGCGTGGGCAATTCGGGGACCGAGATCCCGTGCGGGATTGATGGCATAGCCGGTGGGACCCCCGAGAGAGACCCCGATGGAGACGACAAGGAGTCCGACGAGCAGCGGACCGAACCCTTCGCTCCACCCGGGGCCCTTCAGATTGTGGGCTGCCGGAACGGCAATGGCTCCGAGGAGCAGGACCGCGGTGCCGATCGCCTCGCACAGGAGATTGGCGAAGGGGCTGCGGATAGCGGGTGCAGTACAAAAGACTCCCAACTTCGCGGCCGGATCGGAGGTCTCCCTCCAGTGCGGCAAGTAGGAGAGCCAGACCAGGATCGCACCCGTGATGGCGCCGGCCATCTGGGCCAGGATGTAACCCGCAACCTTGGTCCAGGTGAAGTCGATGTTGCCGATCGCCGCCAACCCCAGAGTGACGGCTGGATTGAGGTGGCCGCCACTAAAGCGGCCAACGCAGTAGACGGCCATCGCGACCGCGAGGCCCCAGCCAAGGGTGATGACGATCCAGCCGCCCCCATTCCCCTTGGAACGGTGGAGCACGACGGTGGCGACCACACCGTCACCCAGCAGGACCAGGAGTGCGGTGCCGATGAATTCAGCGAGGTAGGGTGACATGACGATGGCCCGGGTCGACGCGACGGTACGCAGCCGGCTCCGGAAGTCTTGGGGTACAAGGTGAGTGTGGGTTGTCCTGACGCGGGTCTGAAGCCAAATCGATCGGCCGTGGCTTCCGGTCTTTGCTGCGCGCTCGGATCGCCGAGGTCCCTGATCCGAACCCATTTCTTCCTCTGGCTGATCGGCCGGGAAAGCGGTTCCATGGACCCATCACAATGACTGCGTCTTCCAATGCCTGCATCGCCCCGGAAGGGACACTCGTCAGCTCTGATCAGGTCCGTTCCCTCGTCGCCACGGCCTGTCCGGCAGCTTTGTACCCGGGTAAGCGGGTGCTCCTCATCATCCCCGATGGCACCCGTACAGCGCCCATCGGGATGATGTTCAAGGCACTTCACGACGAGCTCGGCGGGGTCTGCGCCCACTTCGACATCCTGATCGCCCTCGGGACCCATCCGCCGATGTCGGAGGAGGCCATCTGTCGTCGCCTTGAGATCACCTTGGAGGAACGCAACGGGCGCTATCAGGGCGTTCGCTTCTTCAATCACGAGTGGGACAACCCAGCCGCGCTCCGGTCCCTCGGGTCCATCCCGGCCGACGAGATCCATCGGCTGTCCGGTGGCCTCTTCGCGATGGATGTCCCGGTCAGCATCAACGCCCGGGTGTTCGACTACGACGAGCTGATCATCGTGGGTCCGGTGTTTCCCCATGAAGTGGTCGGGATGAGTGGCGGCAACAAGTACCTGTTCCCCGGGGTGAGCGGACCCGACATCCTGAATTTCTTCCACTGGCTTGGAGCGGTGGTGACGAACATGGGGATCATCGGTAATCCCAACACCCCGGTCCGGGCGGTGGTGGATCGCGCCGGGGCCATGGTGCCAATACCCAAGAAGTGCTTCGCCCTCGTCGCCAAGGGGGAGGGTGCGGTCGCGGTGTTCGCGGGGACGCCGGAATCCGCCTGGGCAGCCGCCTCGGAGGTCTCGGCCCGGCATCACATCGTCTGGAAGGATCGTCCCTACCACACCATCCTGTCGTGTGCCTCGACCATGTACGACGAGCTCTGGGTCGGAGCGAAGGCCATGTACAAGCTGGAACCCGTATTGGCCGCGGGTGGGGAATTGATCATCTACGCGCCCCACCTCCATGAGGTCAGCGTGGTCCACGGGAAGTTCATCCGACAGGTCGGCTACCACTGTCGGGACTACTTCCTGAAGCAGTGGGATCGGTTCAAGGCCCTGCCCTGGGGCACCTTGGCCCATTGCACGCACGTCTTCGGAGGCGGTACGTACGAGAACGGGGTCGAGATCCCACGTGCCCGGGTGACCCTCGCCACTGGCATCCCCGAAACCGTCTGCAGGGAGATCAACCTGGGCTA
>CAZZKQ010000017.1:0-17061 GCA_964654875.1 uncultured Verrucomicrobiota bacterium
GATCACCAGCAGGGTCATGCCCACCGAGGCGACGCAACCCTCGGTGAACCTCAGCACCTGGGTGGCCGTGTAGCCGCATCGGGTTCCGAGAGACCAGCTGGCGAACAGCACCGCGACGGTCAGGGCCATCGTGGGGTTGCCCAGGAACGCCCAGAGCTCGCGGGCGGGATTGCCCTTCGGAAGGAGCAGTTCGGTCACGGTCGTGATCAGCATCAGCACCACCGGCAGGAGGATGGAGAAGAGGGTGAGTCCGAACCCGGGTGGAGTGGACCCGCCCGCGGAGCGCTCGGCGACCCGGGGGACCGGCGGTGCCTCAGCCGCGACCCGACCGATGACGAACCGGGCGAGTATTGGGCCGGCGACGCCTGCGGTCGGTAGCCCGATCACCATGCCCCAGAACAGAACGAGTCCCATGTCGACCTTGAGCATCTCGACCGCGACGACGGGTCCCGGATGCGGGGGCATCACCCCGTGCATCACCGAGAGGCAGGACAGCAGCGGGAGGGTCAGCAGCAGGAAGGGCTGCTTGGTCTCGTGGGTGAGGGTGAGGAGGATGGGGAGGAGCAGGATCAGGCCGACGGCGAACCAGGTGGTGAGCCCGACGGCGAGGGCGAGCGCCATGATGCACCATTGGATGTGTCGGGGTCCGAAGAGCGCGGCGAAGCGCTTGGCGAGGACCTCGGCGCCCCCGGACTCGGCGAGGAGCTTCCCGAGCATCGTGCCGAGGCCGATGATCGCAGCGATGCCGCCCAGCGTCGCCCCGAGCCCGTCCGAGAACGTCTTGGCCACCCCGACCAGCGTGTAGGGGATCTCCTTGCCGGCGGCATCCTTCACGAGTCGCCCCGTGGCGACAGCGCCGGCGCCGACGAGCAGCGAGGCGAGCAGGAGGGAGATGAAGGGGTTCACCTTGAACCGGGTGATCATCAACACCAGGGCGCCGATCGCCGCGAGGGCCAACAGCACCATCTTCCAATCGGTGGGCGTGAGCATGGGAACACCCGGAGACTGACATGGGGCGTTCCCCGGATCCGAGGAGGAAATCGGAGTCCGGATCCGGAATGGGAGAGGGCTGTCCGTGGCGGGGAATCGGGCCCCGGTTCAGGGCTTCACCCAGACCGCCGGCTCACCGGACATGCCTGTGCGGCCGATTGGCACCAGTCTGACCTCGTCGGGAATGGCCTGGTTGAGCCGTCGATCGAAGGAGCGCGCGTGCGTCTGGGGCGGTAGCCACTCATCCCGCCATTCAAAACCGTACCGGCTGCGCAGCATCTGTACCCTGACGACCGTGTTGGTGTCGGACTCCCACTTGAGGCTCAGAAGCGCATTCCGGAGCGAGAGGCTGCCCTCAAGCTTCGGGGTGCCGGGCGCTTCCTTCCCAAGCCAGGGTGTCGCCGGCACCAGGGCCGGGTGGCTGAAGAGATCGCGCGCGAGGGCTGCGGCGACCCCACCCTGATTGTCCTGAAGGCTGCTGGCATTCCAGAACAGGATCCCCTCGGCGTGATCCTGTCGGCTGATCCGGACCTGATTGAGGATGTCGATCGGCGGGATCTTGCCTCCGGCCTCGGCACTGTTCAGTCCGGGCACCAACAGGCGCTTCCGGGTGTTCTGGGATTCCCACCAGCGTAGCAGAGGATCGAACGCCTGTTCCCGCTGCGACAGCGCCCAGTAGAGCTGGGGCGCCATATAGTCGCACCAGCCCGAGTTCAGCCAGAGCCTTGGGTCGGCGTAGAGCATCCCGTACTGGTCCAGTCCCCGGATCCCTGGCGGGTTGTTGGGACGCCAGATGCCGAACGGGCTGATCCCAACCTTCACCCACGGCTTGGTGCGGTGGACGGCGGAATAGAGGGATTCGACGAAATGATTGACGCAGTCCCGCCGCCAGTCGCCCTGATCGAGTTTCCCGCCGCTGCGCCGGTAGCGCTCGTAGCTCCGTCCGTCCGCGAAGGGCAGCAGGACGCCATCCGCCATCTTGATCGGATAGGGATAGAAGTAGTCGTCGAAGTGCAGTCCATCGATGTCGTATCGGCTGACGATGTCGAGGGTGACCTTCAGGACGTGGTCCCGGGCTTCGGGCAGGCCGGGATCAAGCCAACGGTAGGGTCCGTAGGCGATGATCCAGTCGGGGTGGCGTTGGATGATGTGGCTGCTGGAGATCGGGGAGACCGTCTTGTTGTAACGGGCCCGAAAGGGATTGAACCAGGCGTGCAGCTCAAGTCCGCGCGCGTGAGCCTCATCACACGCAAACCGGAGCGGGTCATAGGGCGGATTGGGCGCCTGGCCCATGCGACCCGTCAGGTATTCGCTCCAGGGTTCGAGGGCCGACGCATAAAGGGCATCGGCCCCGGTCCGGACCTGGAGAATCACCGTGTTCAGGCGGAGCCGGAGGGCGAGATCGAGAAGTGCCCGCAGTTCGGTCTGTTGTTGTGCGGTGGGGAGACCGGGACGGGAGGGCCAGTCGATGTTGCCGACCGAGGCCACCCACATACCGCGCATCTCCCTGTCGAGGGGAGGGGGTTCGATGCCGATGGGCCTCGGCTTGAGGCCCCACGCCGGCAGGGTCAGCAACATCCATCCCATCCACCATGCCAGCCCACGTCCTCGCATGGGGACAAGGCTGACCGTCGGGGAACGGGCAGGCAAGCGGTGCGATGCGAGGACGGAAGTCGCCCGCTCAGGCGAAGTCGTACACCACGACTTTTGTCCAGAGGTGGCGGCAGTTCTCGACGAACTTCACGTGCTCGGGATGGATCTGATAGTCGTCCTGCGCCTTCTTGTCGGGAAAGATGAGGTTGAGGGCGATCTGATAGGACTGGTCCACGACGGGCCGGTGGCTTCCGACCATCTTGCCCATATGAAACTGGAGCACGCCCGGGATGTCCTTGAGGTGCTGGTTGCCCCCGGCAAGGAGCAGATCGGGCGCCTGGGGGTTGGAGGGATCGGTCCAGAAGATGACGACGTGTGAGAAGGCCATGTGTTGGGGCAGGGATCCAAACATGGATTCCGCCGACCGGGAAGGGGGCTCCCGTGGATGAACGCAAGAAATCCCGAGGCCCCGGTTCAGCTGCGGGTTCCCGGACGGGGCGTCTCCCCGCCGACAGGTCTGCGATCAACTTTCCCGCCAAACCCATTGACGCCCCAACCGATTGTGGGCTACGTGGATGCATCACCCTCGATGTAGGGGGTTCTGGATTCCGATATGCGATGTCCGAAATGTGGCGGGCAGGATGACAAGGTCATCGACTCCCGTGCGTCCCGGGAAGGGGCGGTGATTCGGCGTCGCCGGGAATGTCTCCTGTGTGAGCATCGGTACACGACCTATGAGGAGATCGAGCGGGAGGAGTTCTTCGTGGTGAAGCGGGATGGCCGTCGGGAGCCGTTCTCCAAGGACAAGCTGCTGACGAGCATCCAGCGGGCCTGCCAGAAGCGATCGGTCTCGGAGCAGGCGATCGCGGACCTGGTGGAGAAGGTGACGAACGATCTGACGGAGCGGTTTGATCGCGAGGTGACGGCGCAGGCGATCGGTGAGCGGGCAATGCGGGAACTGCGCGCGCTGGATCCGGTGGCGTATGTCCGGTTCGCCAGCATCTACCGGGAGTTCCAGGAGGTCGGGGAGTTCGTGGAGGAGGTCAACCGGCTCGCAACCCTGCCGGTGCCCGACCAGCGTCAGATGGCCCTCCTGGCCGAGCCCGAGGGTGGGGAGGAGACCGCGGGAGGGAAGGGATGATCGCCCTTCGACGGGATTGCCTCCTGATCGCCTCCAAGGAAGGACCCTTCATCCCCTGCTCGATGGAGCACCTGACGATCGAATTCGTCGGGCCGGCGTCCCAGATGCTGGATCCGGAGGTCCTACGGCATGCCTCTGCCGCGGTGATCCACTACTTCAAGGTCGAGCTCGGTTGCGAGGTGGTCAGCACCAGCCAGTTCACGGAAGCCCTGTCCAAGGTGTTGGAGGGATTGGGGGTGTTTCTCGAGCCCAACCCGGATTCCGGAGACGAGTCCTCGACCGTCCGGGTGCTGGACCTTCGGACCCTGGCCTCCGGGTCCAGCCAGCTCGGTGAGCTGGAGTTCTGCTGGCGGCTCCGGTCGCTCCTCAGGGAATTCCTCCGCGAAAAACCCGAGCGCATCGAATTCCATGGCCTCCGTGGCTGCGTGAAGGTCCTCGCCGACCGTCAGCACTGGTGCGAGACCTGCGATCGGGTGGAGACCTGGATCGTCGATCTGGTGCGGGGCTGGTATGCCCGGGAACCGGCCGCGGCAGGAATCCCGCTGGTGATGAGCTGACCGGTTGACGGATCGTCGTCACGCATCGAAGGAGGACTTCCATGACACTTTTTGAACGCATCATCGCCCGGGAGATCCCGGCGGACATCGTGTACGAGGACGACACCGTGATCGCGATCCGCGACATCCACCCGCAGGCGCCGGTCCATGTCCTCCTGGTGCCCAAGCGTCCGATTGCCCGGGTCGGCGCCGCCAGGCCCGAGGATCAGGAGGTCCTCGGGCACCTCCTGCTCAAGGCGGGTGAGGTGGCGCGACGTCTGGGGCTCGAGGCGTCCGGATTTCGGCTGGTCATGAATCACGGGCCCGACGGCGGGGAGACGGTGCCCCACCTGCACTGCCATCTGCTCGGTGGCCGCCCGCTGGGCTGGCCTCCGGGCTGAAGGCGTCGGTCGGCGCTCAGCCGCCGAAGGGGTGGGTGGCACGCCAGAGCAGCCAGGTCTGCTCCTCGGCGTAGGCGGTCGGTCGCGGGTAGCTGATCGCCTCCGTGATGTCGCCGCTCAATCCCTCCCGTCCCAGCACCACGGCGGCCCGGTTGAGCAGGGCCTTGGGACTGTGTCCCACGACGCACTTCACGAGGTTTCGGTATTTCTCGCCCAGATTGTCCGGTTCCGACGGATTCGTGAATTCCGGCATCTGATCGAACATGAGGCGGTCGAGAGTCGCGAGGAATCGCTGCTCGGTGCCGTGGACGAAGATCTCCAGCTTGAACTCCCGCTGGTCGAATCCGGCGCAGACGACCGACACGTCGGACCAGGGAGCGTCACAGGCCCGTCCGAGCGCATCGAACACGACCAGTCGGTCGTCGGTGCCCTGCAGCACCGTAAACAGGGTCGGTTCTGGGGACCTGGGGAGTTCCGATTCCGGAGCGACCTCGACCTCGACGCCCTCGTGTCCGAGGCTGCCCTGGAGAAAGAGGGCATCATCGAGGTCCAGGTTCCGGGCGAGGAGTCCGAAGGCATCGTCCGCGACGAACCGGGCATCGGCCGGGGTCAGTCCGCGTCCGGAGGCGAAGGCGCGTTGGAGGGCCTCGACGGGTGGGCGGTCGAGGGTCTTCTGGATGAGGGCGTAGGGCATGGACGGGACTGCGATGACGAGACGGCGGCGATCTTCTGCTGGAACGTCCCTGAAGGCAAACCGTGGGTGGGCCTGCGGAGACGGGGAGGAGACTCCCGTGGGGACGCGGAGGAAAGACGGGAAGGATCGGCCCTTGGAACTGCTGTGCTCCGTGGGATTGGTGTGGCTGGTGGGTGGGTGCCGCAGTGCCCTGTGGCACTGGGTGCGACAGCACCCACCCGTGGAGCCGGCAGTGCACCCGGATCCTCAGGCGGGTACGACACGTGGAAACGGAGAAATGAACGTCATTCAGGGCTGCAGGGACTCGGAAAATTCAGGAGGGAGGCGGTAGAACGCTTCCACCCTGTTTGGCCAACCATTCGGCGGCCGACTCGACGGCCACGGCACCACGTATTTCGCGCTGACGCAGGTGACGCACCAGCAATGTGGCGGCCGCGTTGGGAAAGCGCATGGCGGTTGCAGCGAGGTAGGAGGGAACCGAGGGATCCGACCACTTGCATTCCACAAGGTGGACCAAGGTGCCCGCCTCGCAGACCGCGAAGTCGATCTCCCTCCCGTCCTTGTCACGGATGTACTGCAGCACGGTGTCCACGCCCTCGGCGTCGCGTCGGCTCTGCACTGCCGCATTGAGCATCGTTGCGCAGGCATTCTCGAGCCGGGCTCCGTCGTCGCCTTTGACCAGTCCGGTGTCGTGGAAATAGATCTTCGGTTCTTTGAGGAGCGCGCGGGCGACATTGCGGTGGTACGGACGGACCGTGAACACCACGTGGAGGGTCTCGAGGATCTCGAGGTACCGCGCAAGGGTGGTGGGGGACACCTGCAGGTCGCGTGCGATGGAGGCCAGGGAAACGGGCGAGCCCACCCGCTCCCGCAGCATCTCGACAAACAGGCGCATCGCACGGACCTCTCCGATCCGCGAGAGCTCGAGGATGTCGTCGCGGATCAAACCCTCGAGGTAAAGCTGACGCCACCGCTGGGCATCGGCGTCGGCCTCCGCCAGCAAGGGTTCCGGGAAACCTCCGCGCTGCAGCAGCCTCGTCAGTGCGTCCTCCGGCGTGGTCCCAGTCGTGGCCACGAGTTCGCTCACGGTGACCGGCAGCAGGTGCCAGGAAAAGTATCGACCGGCCAGCGACTCGCCGGCCTGCCGGAATGCATCGAGACGCGCGCTGCCGGTCACGAGGATGGATTGACCGGACATCCGGCCGTCGAAGACCCCTTTGAGCCAGGGACGCCAGCCTTTCATCTTGTGCAACTCGTCGAACACCAGCAGCGGCGCCGACGGAACCCAACTCTGGGCCAGAAGCACCCGACGGTCCTGCGCCACATCCCAGTTGAACATCTGGGCGCCGGGCACGCGGGCAGCGATCGCCGCGGCCAAGGTCGTCTTCCCGGCCTGACGAGGACCCGACACAAACACCATCTTCCGCGCGAGATCGCGCTCAACCCACGGCTCGACCCAACGTTTCATACGCCTATTTCACCAAGATCTGGAAAAGAGTCGCGACTTTTTTCCAATCCTCAGCAATAAAGTCGGTTTTGGTCCACGGAATGGGCTGAAAGACCCTCCAAGGACCTGTCCCTCAATCCGGTTGCGGAGACGGGGAGGGTGGACCCTTGGTGCTGCTGTGTCTCGTGGGTTTGCTGGGGCACCTGGTGGGTTGGTTGGGTGCCGCAGTGCCCTGCGGCACTGGGTGCGACAGCACCCACCCGTGGAGCCGGCAGTGCACCTGGATGATCCGTCCGGTACGACAGGCGGACAGGAAGAAATGGAATCGTGACAGACCGGGGACCCGTCCCTTTTTCTGCCCATGATTGCGGCTGGCTTGAGGAGGCTCCGGTGAGGCAACCTCATGACATCGCGACTCCCCGAAACCGAGCCAAGGACCTGTCCATTGATTTGCCCCGGGATTCGAGACTTCGAAAGATTATTATGCGCGTCACACACCATGTGGTTCTCGTGTCCCTAACCATTGTTGGCACGCTGTTGACCGGTGCGCTGGGTCAAACCGCTCCTACGAAAAGTAGAACCGACACACAGGTGCTCAGGGCGCATTTGCTCACGCAAGATTCGGATCTCAGGCTGCTCATCACGAGTCAGGCGGAGCTCGACCGTCGCATCCGGCAATCAGCGTGCTTGGTGGATAGTACGGGTGGAATGGGTGAGGAGCGTGGGATCGAGATTCATGTGGAATGCGACACCCCGCTGAAGAAGGTTTTGGACCTTGTCCCGTTGCGACGCGAGATCAACCCGGGTCGCATTCGGGTCTTTCAAAAAGACCGTATCCTTCAGTACCGAAGCGACGTTGACGAATGCGGTCGACATCCAGATCTCTCACGGTTCTATGAGACCCTCATTGGCCGCGGTGACATCGTCACGATTGGTGCGTCGAGATGATGTTGCCCCACTGGGGACCTGTCCCTCGATCACTCCATCGCGAAGAAGGGGAGAGACTCACGCGGGTTCCCTCCGGATTCCTTCAGCGGTTGCCGGTTCCCGGCAGGACCAGTCCTGCCTTCCATGAGCTCACCGCCTGCTGGATGTCCCGGCCCACCTGGAGCCGGGGCTGGACAAACTTCGGGGTGAACCAGGGAAAGGTGCCGATCAGATCGGGGGTCACCAGCACCTGGCCGTCGCAGTCGGTCCCGCTGCCGATCCCGATGGTCACCATTCGACCGGCGGTCCGGGTGATCTCGGCGCTGACCGGGGGCGTCACCAACTCTAGGACGCAGGCGAATGCGCCGGCTTCCTCCAGACACCGGGCATCGTCGAGGAGCCGCTGGCGGCCGGCCTCGTCGCGTCCCTTGATCCGGTATTTGCCCCCTTCCTCATGGATGTGTTGGGGCAACATGCCGAGGTGACCGCAGAAGGGGATGCCGGCTGCGCGGATGGCCTTCACGACCGACAGGATCTCCTGTCCGCCCTCGGCCTTCACAAAATCGGCTCCCGCCTCCACCAGCCGAAGGGCGTTCGCCACCCCCTCCTCCGGGGTCCGATAGGACAGGTGGGGCAGATCGGCCCCGATGAGCGCCTTCGGTTGGGCCCTCGCGACGGCCGCCACGTGGTGCACCATGTGGTCCATTGTGACCTGGGTCGTGTCCGGGAATCCCAGAACCACCATGCCGAGCGAGTCGCCGACCAGCAGGACCGGGATTCCGGCCTCGTCGAGGAGTCGGGCCGTGGGATGGTCGTAGGCGGTGAGGACGGCGATGGGTTCCCGGCCCTTGAGGGACTGGATATCGCCGCAGCTCAACTTGTCGGAACGCACGCGTGGAGGGTTGTGCACGATCCCGGGACGTTCAACCCGAAGTCGTGGAACCCTCGGCGGGGCCGGCGTCGAGGAGGAGCGGGGATCGATCGAGTCGGGGCAGCCAGAGGGTGAACCGGGTGCCTTTGCCGACCCGGCTCTCGAAGTCGATGCGCCCGCCGTGGTCGCGGATGATGCGCTGGACCACCATCAGGCCTAGGCCCGTGCCGCGGTCCTTGGTGGTGTTGAAGGGTTGGAAGAGCCGATTGAGCTGGTCGGCCGGGATGCCGGACCCGGTGTCGGAGATCTCGATCCAGACGAAGTCGGGCGATGCCCCCGAGGCGATAGTCAGGGTTCCGGTCTTCGTCATGGCCTGCATGGCGTTCTTCACCAGGTTGACGAGGGCCTGCTTGATCTGGGACGGGTCGAGTCGGACCTCCGGTTCCTCGGTGGCGAGCTTCTGGACCACAACCAGGCCGCGGTTGGAAAGTTCGGGCTGGAGGAGTTCCAGGGTCTCCTGAACCACCCCGTTGACGGTGCCATTGCGGAGCTTTGGCGGGGTGGGGCGCATGGCGGTCAGGAACTCCGTGATGATGTAGTCGAGCCGGCTGATCTCCCCCTGGGCGACCGCGAGGTAGCGCGACAGCTTCTCGGCAATGGCCTGGGGATCAGCTCCGGTGTCGGAGTCGGTGCCGGCGTTGCGGAGCCGACGCACCTCGCGTTCCATCAGCTGGAGGTGGATGTGGATCGCATTGAGCGGATTGCCGATCTCGTGGGCGACGCTGGCGGCCAGCAGGGTCAGGGCGTGGCCCCGTTCCGCCTCGACGGCCTCCTGGGTCTGATGGCGGGACTCCGTGGCGTCGTGCAGGACCAGGGCGAGGCCCGCCTGGGGATCCTGGTCGATCGGGGCGGCAAACACCCTGAGGAATCGAGGCTTGGGGAAGCCGACCTCGATCTCCCGTCGCAGCGTGTTGCCGGGGTCGAGCGGGTGGTGGAGGTCCCGTTCGAGTTCCGGCAGCAGGCGTTTCAGGGGCTGTCCGAGGGCGTTCTCGGTTGGGTATCCGATCAGGCGTCCGGCGGCCTGGTTGAGGAACACGACCTGCCCCTCGTGGTCGGTGACCATGACACCATCCTCGATCGTCTGGAACAGGGTCTCCAGCAGGGCGCGCTCGGTCTGGAGGCGTTTCACCAGCGACTCAAGGCCGTCGCGGTCGAGCCGGTTCAGCCGGGTCAGGACCTTGTCGAGGAACCCCGGCTTCGGCCGGGTCTGCCGCGTCACAGCCATTTCTTGCGCCAGAAATACAGCACGGTGAGGAGCGTCGACACCACCGTCAGGATGATGGCGTAGAGGTAGCCGTAGGGCTTGTGCAGCTCCGGCATGCTGTCGATGAAGTTCATGCCGTACCACGACGCGATCAGGGTCGCCGGGGTGGTGATGATGGTGATCATCGTCAGCACCTTGACCACCTCGGAGGTCCGGTTGGACGACATGTTGAGGTAGATCTGGAGGAGGTTGGATACGGAATCGGCGTAGCCCTGGGCAAACTCCGCGATCCGGAACAGGCTGTCGTAGATGTCGCGGTAGTAGGGAACCAGGTGGGCCCGGACGAGCTTGAACTCCCCGCGGGCAAAACGGCTGAGGACCTCGCGTTGGGGACCGATGATCCGGCGGAGGTGGATGATCTCCTTCTTGATCCTCAGGATGTCCTCGAAGGTCTCTGGGGCGGGTTTCCGGAGCACCTTCTCCTCGAGTTCGGCGATCTGGAGCCCCAGCTGCTCCAGGGCGGGCTTGTAGTTGTCCACCAGCGAGTCGAGCAGCGCGTGGGCGACGCGGTCTGGGGCCCGGGCCACGTGGACGGTCCCGCGGAGGCACCGTTCCTCGACCTCCTGGATGCAGTTGAGGGGGACGTTGTGGTAGGTGACGAGGAAATTGCGTCCGAGGAAGAAGTTGAGTTCCCGGGTGTCGAACAGGCCGTCCTGGCGGTTGAAGTCCACGGCATGGATCACCATGAACAGGAACGGGGCGAACCGGTCATCCTCCTTCGGCTCGTAGCTCTCGACCTTCGGTGAGTGGCTCTCGTTCAGGCAGTCCTCGACCGTCAGGGGGTGGAAATGGAACACGCCCTCGAGGATCTGTTTGGCCTCCTCGGGGCTCGCGGCCTCGAGATCGACCCAGAGGAACAGATTCGTATCCGCCAGGAGGGTCGGCATCAGGAAGACCTCCATGTCCCGGGAATGCAGCTTGCCGCTGTTGGTGAAGGCGAAGGAACGAATCATGCCGTGCGGCGAGCTTATGCCGGAGCGCCCTCGAGGGAAGCGGGAATCCAGTCCGGTAGGAGCGCTTCGCAACGTCACTGGGGGAACTTCGCGTTGACCCCTCGGGGTTGAACCGTACGATGATCGCCACACAGTCGTCCGGATGCGCCAAGTCGTCTTCATTGCTGCCAACACGTTTCGCGAGCTGCTCCGGCAGCCGTTCTTCCTGCTGCTGACGACGGTCTCGGCGCTCTTCACCGTGTTCCTCGCCTGCGTGCCCTACTTCGGGTTCGGCGACGATCCGAAGATGGTGAAGGACATGACCCTCGCGGTGCTCCTTCTCTCGGGCCTGCTGCTGTCGGTCCTGTGTGCCTCGTCCACCGTGGCCCAGGAAATCCGGCATGGAACCGCGTTGACGGTCCTGTCGAAGCCCGTGGGACGTCTGACCTTCCTCCTCGGCAAGTATCTTGGGCTGGCCTGGGCGGTGATGATCTTTGGCTACACGGTGATGGTGGCGGTCCTGTTGGCGAGCCGGATGGCGTTCGACGCCTACGGATCGGCCGATCTCCAGTCCTTCGGGATCTACTGCGGGGCCATCGCAGCCGCCTACCTGCTGGGAGGGTTTGGCAACTTCTTCCTGCGTCGGCAGTTTGTGGCCGACGCGGTGGTCCTGACGGCGATCACGACCACCCTGGCCCTCGGGTTCGTGGAGAAGTTCACCACATTGGAGCGGGCGTTCGGCGGGAATGCCCAGGTGGACTGGCGCCTGGTACCAGCGGGGATCCTCGTGGTGTTCGCCCTCTGGCTGATCGCCTCCCTGGCCCTGGCGAGTTCGACCCGTCTCGACACCATCCCCACCCTCGCGGTCTGCACCGCGTTCTTCCTGGTCGGCCTGGTTTCGGACTACTTCTTCGGTGGCCCGGCCTCCCAGGGGGTCCTTTGGGCCAAGGCCGCGTATGCCATCGTGCCGAACTGGCAGCAGTTCTGGGCGGCCGATGCCCTGGGCGGGGACAAGGGGGTCCCGTGGTCCTATGTCCTGCAGGCCGCCGGCTATCTTCTGACCTATCTGATGGCCTCCCTGTCGGTGGCCTTCCTCCTGTTTGAGGACCGAGAGTTGGGCTAGACCCAAACAGCTGAATCTGGCACCACAGAATTTCTGTCCGCATGGAACGTCCCCTGAACAAGACCGGCCTGATCAACAGCCTGCTGTTGTTGGTGGCCGGCGTGACGCTCGCCGTCTTCGCCCGCCAATCGGGATTCGCGACCGGGATGGTCGCGGTCGGATTCCTCGTCATCGCCGCCCTGACGGCGTTTATGGCGTGGTTCCAGATGACCCTGGAGTCACGCGAGGAGGCGGAACGGCTCGAGCTGGAGGGCCTCGCCAAGGGGCGGCTCGACTCGAGCCTCTTCGCTGAGAACGTGGCGGACATCTCCCCGGCCCGCCGGTCCCGCCAGCAGTTCGAGAAGTGGGTGCTTCCCGCCTTCACCTTCCTCCTCATGGTCCTGGAGGGCATCGGGGTCTGGTACTTCTGGGACCAGATCAAGCCGGGCACCGAGATCGTCTCCAACCTCTCGTCCGCGGCGATCACCCTGGCCATCAACGCGGCCGTCGCCTTCGTCCTGCTCCTTGTCGGCAAGTACAGTGCCCGGCTGGCGCAGCTGGAGGACAGTCGCCTCCTGCGTCCCAGCGGATCGTCCGTGATGCTGGGGGCGGTGGTCTCGGCGGTCGCTGCCCTGTCCGCCGGACTGGTCTGGGCTGGGTTCCAGCAGTGGGATCGCTACCTGGCCTACCTCCTCGTGGGGCTCCTGGCCCTGGTGGCGGTCGAGACCCTCTTTGCGTTGGTCCTCGAGATCTACCGTCCCCGAACCAAGGGTCCGGCTCCGCGCCTGATCTATGAGAGCCGGATCATTGGCCTGTTGGGGCAGAGCGGGGGCCTGTTCAGCACGGCAGCCCAGGCGCTCGACTACCAGTTCGGGTTCAAGGTCAGCGAGACCTGGTTCTACCGGTACCTGGAGCAGTACGTCTCCAGTTTCCTGCTGATCTGGGTCGGCATCCTCTGGGTGTCCTCCTGCCTCGTGGTGATCGATCCCCAGGAGGAAGGCGTGCTCGAGCGGTTTGGCCGGACGATCCAGCCGCCGCTGCAGCCCGGGGCCCATTTCAAGATGCCGTGGCCGATCGACGCCGTGTATCGCTACGACACCCGCGGCATTCGGGAATTCCTCATCGGGGCGGTTCCCGATCCGGACATGGAGAAAAGCCGGGTGATGGTCTGGACCCGTCCGCACTACAAGGAGGAGTTCAACATGCTGGTGGCCAGCTCGGAGCAGCTGACCAACCGTGCTGCGTCGACCGGGGACGCCCTGCCCGGACAGCAGGCCGTGCCGGTCAACCTCCTGACGGTCAGCATCCCGGTCCAGTACCGGATCCGGAACGTCGACCAGTGGGCCTATCAGGCGAGTGATCCCGAGGAGCTGCTGCAGCGTCTCGCGACCGGGGCGGTGGTCCGGTATCTGGTCAGCGTCGACATGAACGAGATCATGAGCGTCGGGCGCATGGCGGCGGGACAGGCGCTCCAGAAGCGGATCCAGAGCGAGGCCGATGCCCTGAAGCTCGGGGTCGAGGTCGTCTTCGTGGGGCTCCAGGACATCCACCCTCCGATGGGCACCAAGGAGAACCAGGTGGCGGCCGCCTTCGAGCAGGTGATCGGCGCGATCGCCGAGAAGGAGGCGAAGATCCTCGAGGCCGAGGGCTATCGTGCCGAGACGCTTCCGTTGGCCCTGGCCCGTGCGGTGGTCACCAACAACGTCGCCCGTGCCGCGGCCGTGGTCCGGGTGGAGGATGCCGCGGGAAGGGCCGCTCAGTTTGTCGGACAGCTCAAGGCCGATGCCGCAGCGCCGGCCGTCTACCGGCAGCGGACCTACCTCGACACGCTTGCCAAGGCTTCGGCCGGCACCCGCAAGGTGGTCATCGGACCGACCAACACGAGCGACATCCTGATGTTCAACCTCGAGGACAAGCTGCGTCCAGACCTCGAGGGCATCGCGATCGACACGCCGCCGGCCAAGAAATGATCCCATTCCCCGAGTACCGACCGAACCGAACCCCTTTCTGAATTCCCGAGCCCATCGCCCGTGAAAAACTCCCGTCTCTCCTTCGTCGTCGGAGGCCTGCTGCTCCTGCTGTTCATGGCCCTCCTGTTCTGCTTCCAGGTGCGCAATACCGAGGTGGCCGTCGTGACCACCTTCGGGCGCTATTCGCGGGACATCCCCGAGCCCGGCCTCTACTTCCGGCTGCCGGTGCCGATCCAGAGCGTCTACCGCTTCGACAACCGCCTTCAGAACTTCGAGCGGAAGTTCGAGCAGTCGACGACCCGGGATGCCCGGAACCTTCTCGTCACGATGTACGTGGGCTGGCGCATCGAGAGCGCCCGCAAGTTCCTTGAGCTCTTCGGAGGCGACACCGCCAAGGCCGAGAACACCCTCGAGGGTCTTGTCAGCAACGCGAAGAATGCCGTCATCGGCCGCTACGTGTTCAGCGACCTGATCTCGCCCGATCCCAAGGCGGTGAAGTTCGACCAGTTCGAGGCCGACGTCCTGAAGGAGATCGCCGGTCCCGCCTCCGAGAAGTACGGCATCAAGATCGAGCTGGTCGGGGTCAAGCAGCTCGGCCTCCCCGAGGCGATCACCGGCAAGGTGTTCGAGCGCATGCGTGCCGAGCGCGACCGCCTCGTGAAACAGTACCAGGGTGAGGGCAACGCCCGGGCCCAGGAGATCCGCAGCGAGGCCGATCGCAAGCGCGACGAGGTCCTGGCCAAGGCCCGCGCCGACGCCCTCCGGATCATGGGCGAGGCCGATGCCCAGGCCTCCAAGGAGCTGGCCATCCTCGAGAAGAACCCCGGGCTCGCCGTGTTCCTCTACCAGGTCAACGCCCTCAAGGAGTCGCTCCGCGAGCGGACCACGCTGTTCCTCGACCAGAAGACCGCGCCATTCAACCTGCTGTCGGGCGACCGGTCGAAGCCCACGGCCAACCCCTGAGCGCCATGGCGGATCCCCTCTCCCCCAAGAAGCCGATCCGGCTGACGCCGACCGCCGCCACCAGCGCGGACGACGCGTCCAGCCAGGCGCTCAACGAGGCGCTGGGCAGCAGCTTCCTGCTCGTCCGGATCCTGGTGTTTGTACTGATCGGAGCCTTCGTCTTCTCCTGCGTCTTCACGGTTGAACCCAACGAGGTCGCCGTGGTCCTGAGATTCGGCAAGCCCCGCGGCACCGGGGCTGAGGCGCTGCTCCGGCCCGGGCTCCAGTGGGCCCTTCCGTATCCGATCGATGAGATCGTGCGGATCCGCACCGGTGAGACCAAGGTGGTCCGCGCCACCAATGCGTGGTACGCCGTGGCCCCGGGCGAGGAAGCCATCGGTGCCGAGCCCATGGCCCAGGCGACGCTCTCGCCGGGCGTGGATGGCTACACCCTCACCAGCGATGGCAACATCCTGCATGTCCGGGCGGCGATGAAGTATCGCGTGGCCGATCCCGTCGCTTACGCCTTCCGGTTCCAGGACGTCACCAACCTCCTAGCCAACGCTCTCAACAACTCCATCTACCAGAGCAGTGCCCGGTTCACTGCGGATGACGCCCTGTATCTGGAGCCCACCGCGTTCCGCGAGGCCATCTCGACCCGGATGCGCAATCTCATCCAGCGGTTCTCGGTCGGCATCACGGTCGACGAGATCGTGGTTGAGACCCGGACGCCGCAGTACGTGAAGCAGGCGTTCGACTCCGTCATCTCCGCCCAGCAGGACCGGTCGAAGAAGGTCAACGAGGCCGAGGGCTACTACAACGAACGTGTCCGCACCGCCGAAGGCGAGGCCGCCGCGCTCCGGGCGGGGGGCATCGTGTCGAGCAACGCGCTGGTCCAGGCGGTCTCCGCCGAGGCCAAGTATTTCCAGGACCAGCTGCCCTACTTCGAGCGTGCTCCGGATCTCCTCAAGGCCCGGCTGCGCATCGAGGCCCTGGCCCAGATCCTCACCAACGCTCCTGACAAGTTCTTCATCCCGGACCGTGCCGACGGTGCCTCCCGGGAACTGCGGATCCAGATCAACCGGGAGCCCCAGGCTCCGGTCCGCCGCGATCCGAACGCGCCGACAAACCCGTAATCGTCTCCGCACGCTTCCCAACGTCCTCCCGAATTCGCCATGCAAGTCACCTCCCTCATGTCCCGCGAGAGCGCACCCGGCTGCGCCGAGTGCGGCCACGACCACGGCGGTCTCGAGCACACCCACACGAACGTCAAGCTCACCGAGACCATCATCGGCCTGATCTTCGTGCTGAACTCCTTTGTCGTGGAGTGGGTGTTCCAGCGCGGAGCGACCGTCGCAGGGCTCAGCGCCATGGTGGGAGCCATCATCCTCGGGTTCCCCATCCTCAGGGTGGCCTATCTGGACCTGCGCCGCGGGATCCTCAGCATCAACGAGCTCGTGGCCCTCGGTGTCCTCGCCTCCGCCGCCACGGGCGACTTCCGCACCGCGGGTATCGTCGCCTTCTTCATGCTGACCGGTGAGATCATCGAGACCCGCACCGCCGCCGGCGCCCGGGCTTCGATCGAATCGCTGGTGAAGATCACCCCGACCAAGGCCCGTCGCCTCGTGAACGGACGTGAGGAGGAGGTGCCCTCCAGCGAGCTCAAGATCGGCGACGTCATCCGGATCCGCCCGGGCGACAACATCGCGGCGGACGGCGTGATCGTCTCGGGACAGGGTTCCCTCAACCAGGCCAACATCACCGGCGAATCGCTGCCGGTCGACAAGGGGGCAGGAGACCCGGTCTTCGCCGGAACGATCAACCTGACCGGAGCACTCGAGGTGAAGGTCACCAAGGCGGGGCAGGACACCACGCTGGGCCGGGTTCGCGAACTGATCCTCGCGGCGGAGAAGACCAAGCTGCCGTTCATGCGGATCATCGACCAGTACATGCACTTCTATACGCCGCTGGTGCTGGTCATCGCGGCGCTGGTCTGGGCCTTCACCAAGGATCTCGACCGCGTCATCGCGGTGCTCGTGGTCGCCTGTCCGTGCGCATTCATCCTCGCCACCCCGAGCGCCATGGTGGCCGCCCTCAGCGCCGCGGCTCGCCTCGGCATCCTCGTGAAAAATATCGCCGATCTCGAGGCGGCCGCGCGGATCACGGCCTTTGTGTTCGACAAGACCGGCAC
>CAZZKQ010000018.1:0-14359 GCA_964654875.1 uncultured Verrucomicrobiota bacterium
GACGAACTGCTCGTCCGTTCCGCTGGCAAGATAAAGGGTGAGTCCCCTCGCGGACAGCGCCTCGAGCAGCGCGCGCGTGCCGAAGACCGTCAGCTCGTCAGGCGGGATGGTTCCGGCCCGGATGCCCTCGACCCGGTGTCGTATGCGCTCATCGAGGCGTCTCAGATACTCGTGTTTGTAGTCGAGGGGCTCGCCTGGCGTGCCACCCCGTTCCCGGACGCGTTCGGCGAGCTGGATCATCTGGTAGATGGTCTGCTTGCCATTGAGCCGCATGATGTCCTCGAAGGCCAGCTGACGGCGCTGCTCGTCGGTCTCGTCGGGGAGAGGGGGAAGGATCTCCGTGAAGAGCGGGACCATGACATCGGGCCATCCCTGGCGGATCAGCGACAGGGTGCCATCGAAGTCGAAGAGGACGTGGGAGAGTCCGGACCGTTTCTGGAATCCCTGCCGGAATTCCACAAGCCCGGTGAATCGGGAGGTGACGTGCATGAGAGGAGTGAGGGGGCCAGGGGCTCAGTCGAGGGTCACGATCCGACCCTCGCGGATCGATCGCTCCTCGGCCTCGCAAAGTTCGAGGACCGCAGCCGCGTCGTGAGGTGTCACTATGCTCGGCGGACGCCTGGACTGGATGGCTTCGACAAGATGGCGGATCTCTCCGACATAACCGTCGGGTCCGTCCAGCGTCACCGTCTCGGACTTTCCGTCCTGGCTCACCCGGAGGCGTTGATCGCCGCGGGCGAGATCGAAATCCACGGTTGCCCGCTCGAAGTTCACCGTGAAGGCCATGGTGAAGGGGAATCCCTCCGCCATGCCCCAGCTTCCCTCGGCGCTGACCACCGGCCCGGCTGGATACTGGAGGAGAGCCACCACGTGGTCGATCGCGCCACTCACCTTCGAATAGCCCGAGGCGAAAATCCCTGTGGGCCTCCCGAAGCAGTGTTGGATGAAGTCGAGGTCGTGGATGTGGAGGTCGAGAAGGGCGCCGCCCGAATCCCCGCCGTTCAGGAAGTGGGCATGTCCCCAGGCTGGTGCGGAGGCGACGCGGCGGAACCGGGCATCCAAGACCTTACCGTAGTCTCCACCTCGGATCCGGCCCCGGATCCACTCGTACTCCGGCCAAAACCGGATGCACAGCGCAGGCATCAGGAACACCCCGCGGGCAGCGGCAGTCTCGGCGACCTCGGCGATGCGCAACGCCTCGGAGTGGGTTCTCGCGAGGGGCTTTTCCACCAGCACGTGCTTGCCCGCAGCCAACGCGGCGATTGAGAGGTCCAGATGCGTCCGGGTCGGCGTGCAGATGTCGACCAGCGAGATGTCGGGGTCCGAGAACATCAACGCCGGATCCCGGAACGCCTTCACCTCCGACATGTCGAGCCGCAGGGGGTCCGCGTCCCCCACGTTTCCGGCGACCCTCGAGAAGTCCCCATCAAGGTTTCGGCCGCTGGGATTGCACAGCGCAGCCACCCGGACCCCGGGAACCTGACGATACGCCTTGATGTGCTGGGCGGCCATGAAGCCGGTGCCGATGATGCCGACCTGGATCATCTGGGGAGGATGATGTTTGTGCCGGAGGGAAGGAACTCGAAAGACGACTCGAAAGACGACACAATCGCTCGGCCGCTCCTTGGAATGGGCCGTGACCCGGAAGCGGGGGTGGCGGATGTGACGGATGTTGACCCGCGCCCGCGGTCGCGAGGAGCCTCAGCCCATGTCTGAAAACAATCTGAAGATCGAGACCCTGGCCAACGGCAACGGAGATTCTCCGAGCAAGGGCAGCCGAGTCACGGTCCACTACACAGGGAGGTTCACCGATGGGCGTGTCTTCGACAGCTCCGTCGACCGCAATGAGCCGTTCTCGTTCACTCTGGGTCGTGGAGAGGTGATCTCTGGGTGGGACATCGGGGTGGCGTCGATGAAGGTGGGGGACAAGGTCCGGATGACAATTCCGCCGGAACTGGCCTACGGGCGGTCCGGATATCCCGG
The DNA here is from genome assembly GCA_964654875.1 of uncultured Verrucomicrobiota bacterium. Lineage (GTDB taxonomy): Bacteria > Verrucomicrobiota > Verrucomicrobiia > Limisphaerales > UBA9464 > UBA9464. The sequence goes on from CAZZKQ010000018.1 coordinate 1,984, forward strand.
AGCCATCCCGCCGAATGCCACGCTCGTGTTCGAGGTGGAATTGCTCGGGATCGATTGAGGCCTGGGTGGATGGGACTCTGCGGAACCTGGAGAGCTGATTCCCCGAATCCGCTCAAAGGCCCAGGCAGACCAGCATCCGCGGATCGCGTGCGACCAGACAGCCCCCGCCAATCGCAAAAGGGGCACGCGTTCCGCGGCCGAGCACCTGGGCCCTCTGCCTGGACGTGAAGGCATCGGGAACGGCCGGAGCGACCACGAGTTCGCCCGACTCGAGAAGCAGGACGAGTTGGTTGCCGGCGAGGTTCACGGTCCCGGCACCGAGGCCTTGCTCGGACCATCGGACCTTGCCGGTCCTCCAGTCCACACACCGCAGCTCGGGTCCCCGTTCCTGTCGTCCGTGGAAGCCGTAGAGGAATCCGGCGTGCTGGATCGGGGTCGCATAGTGGGCAGACAACGAGTCGTCGTTGGACCATACCGTTTCGAGTCCCTGGGCGCCCTTTCGGAGCAGGATTCCGCCGGTGTCATAGCTGCTGGTCAGGAAAATCTCCTGCCCAACCATCAGGGGGCTGGCTGCATTGACCGAGGCATGTTGTCGGGAACGCCATCGGTGCGTTGATCCAACGGTCCCGGAGAGGTCGGTCATGACCAGGCCCTCTCGGGTGAAAAACACGATCCCACCGTTGTCGGAGGCGGGGATTGGAGAGGCATAGCCCGCTTCGTGATCCGTTGCCTTCCAGAGCAGCTTGCCGGTGGCCAGATCGAAGGCGGCAACACCGCCCCCCTCGCGGTTGCCCAGATTGAGGAGGATCCGCTCCCCAAGAATGAGGGGCGAACAGGCGGGTCCGAAGAAGCCGGGGTCGGCACCCAGGCTCTTGCCGGCCTCCACCGTCCATACTGACCTCCCATCGACGAGGTCGAGGCACGTGAGGCGTCCCTCTGCGCCGAAGGTCACGACCCGGTTTGTGGTCGTCGCAGGGGTGCTACGCGGCCCGTTGTCGAATCCGAATCCATCCACGTAGCTCGTTGGGGCCCGGTGGGTCCATCGGGTTTCCCCTGTGGCGAGGTCGAGGCTCCGCACCCGTTCCTCGTCCCCTTCACGATCGAACACGAACACGCGGCCGGCACGGATCACGGGTCCACTGAACCCTGCACCGATGGACTGTTTCCAGAGTCGGTGGGGTCCCGTTGAGGACCATGGATCGATCCGATCCGGGGTGGATCCATTTCGGGCCGGCCCAAGGAACTGGGGCCAGTCGGTGGCGCAGACCGGCTCCCGGGCGAGCCCGAGGGCCAGGAGTGCCATCGAGGCCGGACGTTGCAGCCGCCATCTGCCGGTGGAGGGGGGATTCATGCGTACGGTCGGTTCGTAGGAAGGCGGGGGGTATTCCGCGTCCTTCCCTGGGTGACGATAGAGGCAGCGGTGTGGATCAAGGAAGGGAAGGAATCATGGCCTGGGACCGGCCCGGTCGTGGATGGGACGGTTCCGGAAGCAAACCGCTCGCATCCCCACAAACCGCCCCGGAATCCCCGCGACTCACCCCAGCCCGCTTGTCGGGTCTGATTTGTGATGCACCATGAAGGGAAGATGAGCTCGTTGCCTGACCCGACACAACGTGGCCTGCCGTCCTTCCCTCGATCGGCCTCCCTGGGATCTCCAGCCTTCACTCTCATTGAGCTTCTTGTCGTCATTGCGATCATCGCGATCCTGGCTGGCATGCTTCTCCCGGCGCTCGCCAGCGCCAAGATGAAGGCCCAGCGCATCGCCTGCACGTCGAACTCACGTCAGCTGGGAGTGGCCATGACGATGTACGTCACCGACCACAATGGGCAGTTCCCGCCCCGGTTTCCGGATCCGGAACCAGGTCCTCTGTTCCCCTGCAAGCCGTGCAGGACCACCAACTGGATTCCCTACTCGCTGCCGTATGTGGGGAACACCACCAATCTCTACCGCTGCCCCTCGGATGTCGGCATTCCGGCCGACTTGGCCGCCGATCCCATCAACCAGACCACGACCAACAGGCCCAAGCGGATGTATGACTTCTACGGGAGCAGCTATTGCCTGAACACGGTTGTGACGCGGCTCGAGCGGGAGGCGGCGATCGTCCAGCCGGCCGACACCTATTACGGGGCCGAGATCTGGTCCTGGCACCCGGTGAAGTCCTTTGCATTGAACAATTTCAGGACCAAGACCGACCGAGGTGTCCGCGTCGCGTATTTCGTGGATGGGCATGCAGGTCTCATCTCCGAGCGGGGTCTGGAGGCCCAGTGCGCGCCGCCAGCGGCTCCCGGAATCGGACCGGTGCCATGAATTCATTCCGGTCCTCCACCCGAGCCCTTGGGTCGATTCTGGCAATCGCCTGGATGTGCCTTGGTCCGGGTTGTGCGGAACAGGGATCCACGGTGCTTGGGCAGTCACCGCCGGGAGAGCCGTTGTCCCTCTCCGATGCCCGCTCCATCCCGAACGACAAGGAGCTCGTGCTCATGGGAACGTTGGTCGAGAAATGTCCGGAGGCCGGCTGCTGGTTTGTGCTCAAGGATCCTGGAGGCACGGTGAAGGTCGACACCAAGACAGCAGGATTCGTCGCCGTCGACATCCCGCTGAATCGTCGCCTCACCGTGGTTGGACGCTGGATCGATCAGGGGCGGGAGCGTGTCCTTGCCGCGACCGGTCTCCGTTATTGAGGGGAGGGATGATGTCTCCCTGGGTCACCGTGGGGATGTGTCGACGTGGCTGGGGTCTGCCGACAACCGGGCCTTGGATGGTGGTGTTGCTCCTTCTGCCCCTGGGTAGTGCTCCGGGGTGCCGACGGTTCGATCCGGATCTGCCTCCCCCCGTGGGGGACTCGAGCCGGATTGAGGGGGCACCTCTGTGTCCTTGGCGGCATCCGGTGGTCGACTGTGCGACCTGGTTTCCGGGTGCCGATCGAACAGAGGCCGAGTTCCAGATCCTCAGCGCCCTCCGGTCCGGTATGGCGGAACGCCTTGGGCGTCCTCCCTCGGCCGAGGACAACGCCAGGCATGTCCATCACGTTTTCTCCGGTCCCCAATGCCTCGGAGAGGTCGTGGTGCAACGGGTCCGTGGGGATTCGGGCGCGTTGGAGGTCGTTGTGGGACTGGGACCTGACGGCAGGGTGGTGGGGGTCCGGATCCAACGGTGCCGTGAACCGGCCCCGATCGTCTCCGCGATCGAGGGCGATTGGCTGGCATCCTTCCGAGGGCGGAGGACCGGGGATCCTCTGCGGATTGGAATCGACCTGCCCTCTGTCCCCCCCGAAGCGATCCCAACCGCCCACGCCATTCAGTCCGCCGTCCGTGCGGTCATCATCCTGCGGGATCTGTCATCCGACCCCAGGGTCCTGCGGAGACCCGATCCCGAATCCTCGGTCGGCCGCCTCTGAACCGCCATGCTCCGGTTTGCCCTGCGCAATCTTCTCCGTCGCCCTGTGCGCCTCGCACTCGCCACGGGTGGGGTCACGGTGGGTGTCTCGGTTTGGCTGCTCCTGATGGCCCTCGGGGATGGATACCGCGCCGGACTGCGCACCGAACTCGACCGTGCCGGGATACAGCTGATGGTCGTCCCGCTCGGATGCCCGTACGACGCCGCGGCACGGGTCCTGAAGGGACGGTCCCTCGAGACCTCGTTGCCCTCGGAGGTCCTGGGGAGGGTCCGGTCGGATCCGGACGTCTCCCTCGCGGCGCCGCTGTTGATCGTGTCGACGCCTCGCGAGGACGAACGGCGGTCGGACCTCTGGGTGGGGCTCGACGACTCTGGGCGGGTGCTCAGGCCCTGGTGGACGGCGGCTCAGGGCGCGGGATGGTTCACCTCGACCAACGGCGTCATCCTCGGCTCCGAGGCCGCCCTCATCGAGATGCGTTCCGTGGGCGACCGATTGCATAGCCCGGAACTCGGACAGACCTTCCGGGTGGACGGGATCCTGGGTCGGAGTGGTACCAGCGACGATTCCCTGTTCTTCATCCCACTGTCCGCGGCACAGCGCCTGGTCGGGCAGGAGGGACGGCTCACCGCCGTCGCTGTGCGCCTCCGTGACCCAGCACGGCTTCGTGAGGTGATGCAACGGTTCCAGGAGCTTCCCGGAGCCCAGGTGGTCACCATGACGGAAATGATGGGAACGTTCCTCCGTCTGCTGGCCACCGTGCGGAGCCTGACGATCGCCCTGACCCTGGCCGCCTGTGTCGTGGGCATCCTCGGCCTCTTGAACACGCTCCTCGCCGCGGTGGTCGAGCGATCCCACGAACTTCGTCTCCTGCGCGCGCTGGGTGCCTCGAGAGGTCAGGTCATGGGGCTCGTAATCCTGGAGGCGGTCCTCATGATGTGGCCGGGTCTTCTCCTTGGTGGAGCGATGGCCTTCCTGATGGGACGGGTCCTCGAGCCCATGCTGCAGCCGCTCCTCCCGTTGGCACCGATGGATCACCTGTTGGACTGGCGTCTGGTCCGTCTCCTCCAATGTCTCCTCGCCGGCGTGGTGGGCGCATTTCTGGCAGCCACGCTGCCGGTGGTCTATGTGGGACGCCTGCAGCCTGCGGGCGCCCTGAAACCCGAATGAATGCCTCCTGGCTCCTGCTGGTTGTGAAGGAGTTTCGGCGTCGACCGGTCCGAACAGGCATCACCGTGTTCGGCGTTGCTGTTGCCATCGCGACCCTCGCCAGCCTCCTGGCGTTCGAGCGGGGCTATCGGCGTGGACTGGTCTCGGAGCTCGACCGGCTCGGGGCGCACATCCTCGTCGTGCCGAAGGGATGTCCATTCGACGCCGCATCCATCGCACTTCATGGGGCCGAATGGCCCTGCTATCTCCGCGAATCCTATCTCCGGGAGGTCCGCTCTGTGCCCGATGTGGCGACGGCCGCGCCGGCGCTGATGCAGGCGACGCCTCTTGAGGATGGTCGTTCGATGGTCGTGGTGGGCATCACGGGGGACTACCTCAAGCTCAAGACAGCATGGACCCTCGAGGGACACTTTCCAGCCTCCGGCCTGGAGGTCCTGGTCGGTTCCGACATGGCACGCCGTCGGGCTTGGCGGCTTGGGGACACGGTCGAGATCCCTGGAATGCCCGGGTTCCGGACGGTCTCCGGCCTCCTTGCCCCCACTGGAGGTGCGGACGACGGCTTTGTCTTCGTGCCGCTGGAGGAGGCCCAACGCATACTCGGTCGGGATCAGGTCCTGACCCACATTCTCGTTCGTCTGAAGGATCCGGAGGCCTTGGAGGGTGCGGTGGGGCGGCTGCGCGGCTGCAATGCGGGCATGGACATGAACATCGTCCCTCTGACCCATCTTTTCCGGACGATCCAGGCGATGATCCGCTCCACCCGCGGCTGGCTGGGTGCCGTGGCCTTCATGGCGCTTCTGGCGGCCATGACGGGTGTCTCCAACTCGATCCTCATGGTCCTTTCGGAGCGGACGCGCGAGGTGGGCGTGCTTCGTGCCGTCGGTGCATCGCCCGGTGATGTGTTTCGGCTCTTCTGGCTGGAGACTCTCCTCACGTGTTTCCTGGGAGGGGCCCTCGGGTTGTTTGCCGCCATGGTGGCGTCGCGAGGTGTTGAGTCCTGGCTCCGTTCCCACATGCCCTTCGCGCCCACCGACCCGCTGGTCCGCATGGATCCACTGATCCTGTGTGCCTGCCTCGTGGGAACCGTTCTGATGGGATCTCTTGCGGGCCTGCTTCCGGCCTGGCGGGCCTCCCACATCCCACCCCAGGAAGCCATCCGAACCCCTTCCGGAAGATGAGAAGCAAGCCCGATACCGAATCCCCTCCGATCCTGATCCAGGCCGAGGGTTTATCCAAAGTCTATCGCCGTGGCCGCGAGACGGTCGCTGCGCTCCACAGGGTCACGTTCGAGATACGGCGCGGCGAGTTTGTCGCCATCACGGGACCGTCCGGTTCCGGGAAGACCACCCTGTTGAATCTGCTGGGTGCGATGGATGTTCCGACCGCCGGGAGGCTCATCCTCGACGGTTGCGATGTGTCCTCGCTGACGGAATCCGGCAGGACCCGACTGCGTCGCCACCAGGTCGGTTTCGTGTTCCAGCACTTCGGGCTTGTTCCCACGTTGACCGTGGCGGAGAACGTCGCCCTGCCGGCTTTTTTCGCGAGGCGAAACGACGCCAGACAGGTGTCCGAGCTTCTTGAAACGGTGGGGATGGGGCACCGACGGAACCATTATCCGTCCGAACTCTCCGGTGGGGAGATGCAGCGGACCGCCATCGCTCGGGCGTTGGTCAACCGTCCGCCACTGTTGCTCGCCGATGAGCCAACCGGGAACCTCGACACGGAAACAGGGCTCACCGTCCTCGGACTATTCCGCCGTCTGAACGCCGATGGACTCACGGTGTTGGTGGTCACCCACAACGACGTCATCGCGTCGGCAGCGAACCGCCGTTTGGACCTCAGGGATGGACGGCTCATGGGGCCGGAAACAGGCCTCACCTCGACGTCCTGGGTGCCCGCAGGGGCAGGCTAGACCCCGTGGTAGACCTCGTCATAGAGGTCGAGGTATTCCGCCGCCTGACGTGTCCAGGACACATCGGTCCTCATTCCCCGCCTGCGGAAGGCGTCCAGCACCTCGGGGTGTTGGAACAGCCCGATTCCCTTGCGCATGGCCTGGCCCAGTGCCCGGGCTGTCGGCTCGTGGAACTTGATCCCGGTGGCCCCATCGGGGTTCTCCCGTGGGTCGACGATCGAATCGGCAAGACCTCCGGTGGCTCGAACTATCGGGATGGTGCCATACCGGAGCGAGTAGAGCTGGTTCAGGCCGCAGGGCTCGAATCGCGAGGGCATGACAAAGAAATCGGCCCCGGCCTCGATCCGGTGGGCGAGTTCGGGATCGAATCCGATGCGCGCCGACACGGCTCCAGGAAACGCGCGCGCGAGGCGGTCGATCGCGGTCTCCAGCCGTGGGTCTCCTGAACCGAGGAGGACGAACTGGAGACGTTCCCCGGCCCCGAGGAGATCGAGGACTGCGTCGTGCAGAAGGTCGACACCCTTCTGGTCCGCGAGCCGTGTGACATCCGCGAACAGGGGAATCGAACCGTCGACCGGCAGTCCGAGCTCCCTCTGGAGTGCCGCCTTGTTGGTCTGCTTGCCCTCAAGGTGCTCGGCATCGTACGGGGCGATGAGTGCCGGATTCCGGGTCGTGTTCCATTCCTCGTAGTCCACCCCGTTCAGGATCCCGGTGAGCTCGTATTCCCGTCGACGCAGCAGACCATCGAGTCCACATCCGAACTCCGGCGTGCAGATTTCACGGGCATAGGTGGGGCTGACCGTCGAGAGTGCGTCGGCCAGCGCGATGCCACCCTTGAGAAGGTTCATCTTCCCGTGGTGCAGGGCGCTTTCCAGATGCAGCCACTCGGCGGGCAGTCCCGTGAGATCCCAGTCGCTGAGGGGGAAGGATCCCTGGTAGGCGAGGTTGTGGAGGGTCAGAAGCGTCTTGGGAGCCGAGGTCCAACCGGTTGCGACGCGCTCGTACTGGATTCGCACCGGAACCAAGGCCGACTGCCAGTCGTGGGCATGGACAATTCCGGGTCGGTTCGGGAGGTGACGGGCCAGCAGCGTTACCGACCGGGAAAAGAATGAGAATCGGGCTGCATTGTCGGGATAGTCCCGGAGCCGTTCATTGTAGAGCCCGGGGCGGTCGAAGTAACCGGCCTGGTCGACGAACCACAGCGTCAGGTTCGGTTCGGGGTCCATCCGATGGAACTGCCCAGGGACGAGGTCCGATCCCATCCGGATCTCGAACCGCCAGCCGGTGGGCTGGATTCCGGGGAACCTGTCGCCGATGCCCCGATACAGCGGAGTGACGACGTGGACCGGATGCCCGGCGCGAGCGAGGGCCTGGGTCAGGGCGCCGACCATGTCACCCAGTCCTCCTGTCTTGGAGAACGGATGGAGTTCGCTGGTGGCATGCAGCAGGCCGATTTGGGCTGGGTTCAAGGCTTTTGCCTATGAAACCCGCAAAGGGTTCCCCCGGGTCAAGCCCAGTCGTAGTTGAAGCTGATGCTGATGCGTTCGCTCCGGACCGGATTCGCCACAACCTCGTGGCGCAGCCAGCTCTCGAACAGGATCAGATCACCGGCCCTTGCAGGGTAGGTCACATAGAGTTGGTTGGCCGGTCGCGCCCCTGTCCTGCGTGGAGGCGCGGCCATGAGCCGGCTGAGCCTGGGATCCTCGAACTTCAGTCCGGCACACCCGCGTGGGGTTGCCACATAGTAGGTCCCGCTCACCACCGAGTTCGGATGCAGATGGAGGCTATGCGCCGTGTGGAAGGGCATGATGTTGACCCAGCAGTCGGTCATCACGAGCCGGCGTCCGCCAAGATCCCAGTCCAAGGATCGGCCAAAGGAGCGCACATGGGGATCGAGATCGCGCTCCAGATCGCTGAAGGTCGAAGAGAAGCGATGGAGTTTGTCGAGCGAGCCGTAGCTCGTGTAGCCGCCGGGATAGTTTCGTTGGGACCATCGACGGCCGGCGTCATCGAAGTCCCGGAGCTGACGGCATTCCATCACAAGCTCACGGTGGAAAGCGGTGCCACCGGTTTTTCGCAGACGAGCCGTGTAGACGAGCGTTGGGAACCAGGTCTGGAGACGTTTCATGGCAGGGCGGGATGACAGGGCCCACAACCGGGTGCGGCAAGGGGAACTTTCCTCTGAGTTGTGGGAGGCAGGCGCCTCGAACCCGAAGGCCAGATCAGTTGGGGATTGGTGTCCGACAACGGAAACGACAGGATGTCGACCGATGAACGTGGCGGCGGCAACCTTCTCGGTGAATGGTCGGCAGTACACTCCTCCGGCGCGACCGGTGGTGGGAATCTGTCTCGATGGATCGGCGGACGACTACTTTGATGCGGCCCTGGCTCGAGGCCGGATGCCCCATCTCCAGCGGATCAGCCTTCAGGGGTGGCGCGGCATGGCCCGGGGAGCGATGCCCAGCTTCACCAACGTCAACAACTCCTCCATCGTCACCGGGGTTCCGCCCTCAATCCACGGGATTGGCGGCAACTTTTTCTACGACACCGCGTCGGGGCAGGAGGTCATGATGAACTCCTCCCGGTTTCTCCGGGCTGCAACGATCTTTCCAGGCGCCCAGCAGTCAGGCCGGAAGGTGGCGGTCGTGACAGCCAAAGAGAAGCTGCGCGACATCTTCGCCAACGGGCTCGTCGTTCCCGGCATGCCCGGAATCGCCTTCTCGTCCGAGAAGGCCTCCCAGGCGCGCGTGGAGACCCATGGCATCGGGGATGTTGAGGCCCTCGTGGGTCCCACCCCGCCGATCTATTCCGGGGAGGCCTCGCTCTACGTGCTCCGGGCGGGCGTCCGGCTTCTCGAGTCGGGTCGTGCGGATTTCCTCTACCTGAGCACCACGGATTTCATGCAGCACAAGTTCGCGCCGGAGGCCCCCGAGGCTCTCGACTTCTACGCGGGCATCGACGGATACCTGGGTCGTCTCCTCGAGTTGGGTGCGGTCGTGGGAATCACTGCGGACCATGGCATGAATGCCAAGCAGCGGTCGGATGGATCCCCCAACGTGGTCCATCTCGAGAGCGAACTCGTGGGGCGATTCGGGACAGGGTTCCGGGTCATCCTCCCGATCACCGATCCCTATGTCGTCCACCATGGCGCCCTGGGATCCTTCGCCCAGGTGCATCTGCCGCGCACCGATGCCGCGTTCGTTGCGGAGGTCATATCATTTCTCTCCGGGCTTTCTGGGGTGACCGAGGTTCTTGAGCGTCCGATCGCGTCCGCACGGATGGAGCTGCCTGCCGATCGGATGGGGGATCTCGTGGTGTGTTCGGGACGGGATGCCGTTCTGGGGCGGACACCCGAATACCATGACCTGAAAGCGATCGAAGGAGGACTGCGGTCCCATGGAGGCCGCTACGAGGAGATGGTACCCCTCTTCCTCAGCGAACCGCTCAAGCCCGCCTACGAAGCCCGAGCCAGGGCGGATGTCCGGAACTTTGACCTCTTTGATTTTGTTGTGAATGGCACAACGGCCCGGTGATGGGTCGGCTGCCCGAGCTTTGTGACAGCCTCATGAATCCTCGAAACCGGTTCCGAGCCTTCACCCTGATCGAGCTTCTGGTCGTGATCGCCATCATCGCGATCCTGGCCGGGATGCTCCTTCCGGCCCTCGCACGGGCGAAGACCAAGGCCCAGCAGGTGCAGTGCACCGGCAATCTGCGTCAGATGGGTCTCGCCCTGTTCAACTATGTGAACGACACAGGGAAGATGCTGCCCTATTCCCGTCCGGGAGACCCCCACCTCTGGATGTCGCTGCTGATGGAGAACCAGGCCCGGGTCCACAAGGTCCGGTACTGCCCCTCGGCACCGGAGCCGCGGAAGCGAATCGTCAGGAACTCGGCCAACCCCGACTATGGGACTTCGGACGAGACCTGGATCTGGAGGACGAACTCGGCGTCCTCGAACAACGGATACCAAGGCAGCTATTCGTTCAATGGATGGCTCTACAGCGGGGCGGATGGGTTGCCGACACAGTTCGCCTTCCGCGGTGAATCCAGCATCACATCACCTGTCCAGACCCCCGGGTTTGGGGATGCGATGTGGGTGGATGCCTGGCCCATGGCGAAGGATCGCCCCGCCCGGAATCTCTACGAGGGGGATGGGGTGGCGGGTGGCATCGGACGCTACTGCATTGCGCGCCACGGCTCGGGCAGCGCCAAGGCGGCGCCCCGGAAAGTCGCTCCTGGTGAGCGGCTTACGGGTGCGGTGAACCTCGTCTACATGGATGGCCACGCCTCGACGGTGAAGCTGGACCAGCTCTGGGACCAGTTCTGGCATCGCGACTACGTTCCGCCTGCGACCCGTCCCCAATGATCTCCCTGCTGGTCGCCCGGTCCAGTACCCGCCACATGTTTCCCATCCTGCTCTTCCTCCCGCTGGGCTTCATCCCCGTAGTGGTGCAAGGCCACCAAAGCGCTCCTGAATCCCGGTTGCGGCTTCATTTCGCGACAGGAACGCGCCCGGTTGAATCCGGTCGTTGGCCCGACATCACCGGTCCGGCCACCGCATGGGTCGTCGGCGAGCCGGTGCTGACTCATCCAAGGACGGCCGAGGCTCTGGTCCTCGATGGATTCACGGACTACCTGCCGATGGCCACGACGCCACCCCTTTGAGCTGACGAAACCAAGGGACCGGTGACACCATGGATGATACTTCGGAAGGAATTGAGCGAGGGGGAGGTTCAGACGACTGGGGGCGTCGTGCTCTGGGTGTGTTTCCCGATGGATCGAACGGTGAGTTCGGATTCCCACCTGGACTTGCACCAGTCATCGCCCGCGGGGAAGGGGCAAGGGTATGGGATACATCGGGAAGGGAGTACTGGGATCTGACCATGGCCTGGGGATCGGCGCTGGTGGGACATGCCCATCCCAAGATACGCGAAGCGGTGATCGGTGCAGTGTCGGACGGATACAATTTTGCGGGTGTGAACCGACGGGGTGTCGAATTGGCGGAGCGGCTGCAGTCCTTGGTTCCCTGTGCTGAGCGTGTTCGGTTCGTGGCTTCGGGAACCGAGGCCACACTGATGTGCCTCCGTGTCGCCCAGGCTGCGACGCAACGGCCGAAGGTGCTCAAATTTGAGGGAGCCTACCATGGCCAGCATCCGGTGGGGGTCACCAGCATGCTCAATGGGCGCTCCGTCACCCTGCCGCGATCGGATCCGAGCGGAGCCGGGGCGGGTTGGGTGGAACGGGATGTTTTGGTGGCCCCCTTCAACGATCTGGCGACCACGGTGAGGATTCTCGAAACTCATTGCCGTGAGATCGCTGCGGTCATCGTTGAACCGCTGCACCGGTGTCTCGCCCCGCAGCCAGGATTCCTCCAGGGACTCCGAGAGGCGACCCGGCGTCTGGGTATCGTGTTGGTGTTTGACGAGGTGGTCACCGGGTTCCGGTTCGGTCTATCCGGTGCCCAGGGGTTTTTCGGGGTGACTCCGGACCTTGCGGCGTTCGGAAAGGCTCTGGGCGGCGGGTTTCCGATAGGCGCCTACGCCGGGCGGAGTGATCTCATGGAGGTGGTGAACGAACAGCGTCTACCAGGACCCAACTACGCGTGGTCTGCCTCGACCACGGGTGGCAACCCCATCTCATGCGCAGCCGCGATGGCGGCGTTGGACATCTATTCCGAACCCGGATGCTACGATCGACTCCATGAAACAGGGACTCGCTTCCGATCGATTCTCGAGTCTGTTCTGCTGTCCACCGAAACCAAGGGCCAGGTGCTGGGCCTCGGTCCGTTGGCGCAGGTTGCGTTTGCGTCGCATCCCGTGTTCGACCAGCAGACATGGCTCGCGAGCGATCGGGCAAGGGGACGAAGGGTGATGCTCGAACTGGTTCGTGGTGGCATCTA
>CAZZKQ010000018.1:14459-17009 GCA_964654875.1 uncultured Verrucomicrobiota bacterium
TGAGAGACGGCGTCGACCGGGGATCTTCCCCAAGGTCGGAACGGATGGCTTGATGGATCCAAGGCTTAGCGCTTCAACGTCAGGATTCGTTTTATCGTTTTCCGCGCCTGGAGTCGGACGGGATCGGAATCGCCAGGCTCACTGACACGCCACGGGACTAGCGAAACGATTTATTTCAGGAGGGGCTGAACCGATCGGATCGGATTGGTTATCCCCATTGTGGTGCCTACCGAAACGGCAGTATGCCCAGCATGATTCCCCCAAAAAGTATGCTATCACCTATCCGGCCCAGGAAGGATGGGGATGCTCGTGCCAAGGGAAAACCTTTCGGATCGGTCCGAGAGCACAATCCGGTCGCTGAGCCGGAGCAAAATTCGGTGTGGTCCTACATCAAGGAGTGCATTGCAGTATCGCCGATTGGAAACCTTTGCATCGTTTCAGCCCTTATCATCGGATTTTATCATGGTTGGCTGAAGCGTACTTATCCTGGAGCTCTCGCCGTTTTTGCATACGACATTCCTTTGGTGATAGGATTGGCCTTTGCATTCAAGAGTCTTCCGGCACGGCAATCTTTGTTATCGAATAGCCGAACAGTCATTGCACTGAAGTTTGTTCTATTCTTGTGCATCCTTTATACGCTGATACCCACCGATGTCCCGTGGCTCATCAGGCTGGCCTCGTTGCGCGGTTGGATATTCATTCCGCTGATGTTCATTGTTGGCTATCGTATCATGACTGTCCCGAGTCAGCTGTTTCTTTTTTCTGTACTGATTTTAGTTTTGTGTGTTTCGGTCTCCATCTATGGAGCTTTCCAAGATCCGGCAGACTTCCTCAATATCGAAAGCGAAGATGCCGGGTTGATGAGAACAATCAACGGGTCTACCTACTCAAGGGAAGATGGAGTTGCAGGTTTCCGGGTCTTCTCGAGCTTTGTGGCACCTGGTGCGTTCGCTGCCACAATGGTTTTTGGCATCATCATTGGAGCGGGATACGCGACCCAGCCCATGTTGGATTACCGCCGGCGCTTGTTGTGGGTAGGTGGTATTGGAATGAGCCTCTATGGTGTGTTCATCAGCGGAAGCCGCTCCTCCATGGTGACGGCTGCTTTGGGCATAGTTGTGATTATTTGGATGCGTGGGATTTTGTTTAAGATGATTTTGCTGCTCGGAGCGCTGACAGTAGTTGGGTCCCAATTTCTAGAAGATTCAAAATCAATTGATGTGGGTCGACTCCAGACGGCTTTCTCTGTCTACGAGCTCTTTGGGCGTGTATGGATCGTCGTGGAGCCTACATTCTTCTCATTGCTCGAATCTCCGCTGGGTGGAGGGCTCGGTCGTTCAACCCATGGAGTTCCGATCATTCTTTCGTATCTTGTGTCTCGCTATAAACCAACATTGATTGATGGGGAAATGGGCCATGCTGCGGCCGACCTTGGCCTCGTCGGCTTGGTTGTTTATTTCGGAATGATCATCCGGGCGGTTCAAGACAGCATGTTTTGGGCGAAGTCATTGAAAGGGAGTCCTTCCGAGTCCGATGCAATCATCACTGCAGCGCTTTGGGTTGTCACGGTGCCTTCATTTGTTACTGGGGCACCGTTTCTTCATGTTCCGACAGGAGCGATTCTTTGGTGCTATCTCGGAGCTCTGAACCGCATCTACGATGAACGTTTTGGCGGAAAGAGGAATGATCGGTATCAGAATCTCAAGATGAGGCCGAGATCGTTAAATGACGAAAATCCAGTTCATCCCCTGTTGTCTCCAGTGGGTTTGAAGTCGTCGTCCAGCTCTTGCAAGGCCAGCGAGAGTCCTAAAACGAGTGCGTCCAGAAAATTCCTCTATCGCAAATGAAACCGAGTGGAATCCAATCTTGGTGAATTCATTCTTGGTGAGGCTGGCCAATAGGTTGGTGTGGAATTATTTCTTTTTTTCTATGGTATGTGTCACTCGAGAGTGGATCCTCGAATCGATGGCCGTTGTCGCCGACAAATCTGATTGAAGTTTTCTGCGCCGCCGTTACCTCAGTTTCGTGGTCTCTACATATGCGAATCGGCCTCTATGGTGGCTCCTTTGATCCTGTGCATCGAGGTCATTTGATGGTGGCCGAGGCCGCCTTGGAGGAGCTGGCACTCGATTTGTTGTTTTTTATTCCGACCCTCCAATCGCCATTCAAACCAGACCGCCGACCGGCCGACGGGAATCTGCGTCTTCGGTGGTTGAGGCTGGCTTTGGCTGGCCAAATGCGCTGCAAGGTGGATGCGATCGAATTGGTACGCGGTGGGGTCAGCTACACGATCGACACTGTGCGTTTCTTCGGGAGGCGGTATCCCAATGCCGACCTCCTCGTCTTGATCGGATCGGACCAGGTTCCCCACTTGCCCTGCTGGCGCGAGGCCGAGTCTCTTGCGTGCATCGTCCAGTTCGTTGTCATACCGCGCCCGGGCCACCCATCCATTTCCCTTCCCCCACCGTATCGGCTTCGCCATCTCAGAGGATGGCCCATGGATATTTCTTCATCAGAGATCCGGAGGCGGGTTCGGAAAGGACTGCCTGT
>CAZZKQ010000019.1:0-16957 GCA_964654875.1 uncultured Verrucomicrobiota bacterium
AGTCCTGCGGCCAGAGCTTGAGGGTGACGCCGACGACCGAGTGCCCCTGGTCCCTGAGCAATGCCGCGGTGGCCGAGGAGTCCACCCCCCCGCTCATCCCCACCAGAATCCGCGCCGGTCGATCCTGCTGCATGCCGCGGAGGGTGCAGGAACTCGGACCCAGGCCGCATCCCCGAAAATCCCGACGACCAATCTTCCACTGTTGGGTTCCGTCCGATAACGTCCCTCCAACCCCGCTTCCGAGTGCCCCCGGCACCCGTCCGCCCAATCCATTCCCCATGGTCAAACCCAAGCTCAAGCACGAGCTCCGGACGCCCCTGAACCACATCCTGGGCTACTCCGAAATGCTGCTGGAGGAGGCCACCGACCGGGAGGTTGGCGACTGGCACCGCGGGCTCGAGCGCATCCATGAAATCGGGATGATTCTTCAACATGGGGTGGACGAGCTTGTGGTTCCCGCTGTGACGGAGACCCATCCCCAGATCCAGATCCAAACGCCCCCTGAATGGCCTGGACTCCTCACGGAGATCCGACAGCAGACGGGACTCCTCGGGTCCATCGCATCGGAGGAGTCGACGGGAGCCACCGAAGACCTCGCCCGGATCCGCGGAGCGGCAGACACCTTCCGGCAACTGCTGGACTCGATCGCGTCACCCGACCGATCCGGGACCGATAGGAACGGGGGTGTCCTCGAGGCGGAACAGGAGACGGATGTCGACGAACCGGATCCGGCCATGGAAGCAGCCCAGACCGGGGCGGTTCTCGGACGCGTCCTGGTCGTGGACGACGACGAGGGCAATCGCCTGATGTTGGAACGACGGGTGAGACGGCTCGGACACGAGGTTCTGAGCGCCTCGAACGGTCAGGAGGCATTGGCTCTGCTTGGGACGACCCCAATCGACCTCGTGCTCCTGGACATCCAGATGCCCGTCCTGGACGGCCAACAGACCCTGCAGATCCTGCACGCCGATGCGGGGCTGCGGCGGATTCCCGTCATCGTCCTGTCCGCCTCGCGGGACATCCAGCGGGTCGCCCGCTGCATCGAGTTGGGGGCCGAGGACTACCTGCCCAAGCCGTTCAATCCGATCCTGCTGCGGGCGCGCATCAACGCCTCCCTCGAGAAGAAGCAGCTGCGGGACCGGGAGGCCGAATACCTGCGCCGGATCGAGGAGGCGCAGCGCCGGTCGGAGGAGCTCCTCCATGTGATCCTGCCCCGGGACGTCGTGGTGGAGCTTCAGACCACCCAACGGGTGCGACCCCGTGCCGTGGCGGATGTCGCCGTGCTGTTCACCGACCTGGCCGGGTTCACGCAGTGGTGCTCCGGACGTTCCCCGGCCGAGGTCCACGACGAGCTCCAGGGGCTCGTCGAAGCCTTCGAGGAAATCGCACTCCGACATGGACTCGAGAAGATCAAGACCATCGGCGACTCCTTCATGGCGACCGCCGGCCTTCTGGAACCGGTATCCAACCCGGCCGACAACGCCGTGGCCTGCGGACTCGAGATGATCCGCGCGGCTTCGAACCACGGACAGGGATGGAGGCTTCGTGTCGGCGTCCACACAGGCCCTGTGAGCGCCGGGGTCGTGGGACGCCACAAGTACCAGTATGACGTCTGGGGCGACGCCGTGAACACGGCCTCCCGGATGGAACAGGCGGCCCCGCCGGGACACGTCTGTGTGGAGGCGTCGACCTGGAACCGCATCTCGGACCGCTACTCCGGCACCTCGCTGGGAGAGGTCCGCATCAAGGGCAAAGGGGAACGCGAGATCCATCGCGTCGACGGCCCCCGCAAGGATGACCCCGCATGAATCAAAGACCCGCCATCCCGGATCAATCCGAAGCCGGAAGGACGGTCTCGCCTGGGCCGAGATGGAGAAAGGCGTTCATTGGCCTCCTTTCCATGGCACTTGCGCTGTGGGTGGAGGCCGTTGGATTCCGGTGTATGGCCGCGGCGCCGGGCGATGTCCTGTATTTCGACGGCAAGGGGAGCCACCTGGAGCTCCCACCCCACTGTCTTGATGGATACGATGCGCTCACCATCGAATGCTGGGTTCGTGTCGACCGGATCGGTTTCTTCACCCGGTTGTTCGAGTTCGGTGGCCAGAAGGACCACTTCGCGGCGACCTGGAATTCCAGCTTCAACCTCCAGTCGAGCCTCCGGGGCGAGAATTCCTGGGGCATCGCCGACGGGTTCCTGTCCCCTTGGAACGAGCTGGGCTGGGTGCACCTCGCCATCACCGGGGATGGCCGCACGTTCCAGGCCTTCCTGAACGGATCGGAACTCATCAACCACCCCAGCCCCGTGCCATTCCACCCTGGCGGCGACGGTTCCCGATATCTGTTCGGGAAGGATGTCTTCGGGGGCGAGGAGGAACCCTTCGAGGGGGCCCTGGACGGGATCCGGATCTGGAACCGCGTGCTGACCCCGGCGGAGATCCGGGACGGGATCCAGGCGCCCCGCCCCTGGGGAACGCCTGGACTCATCGGACTGGTGGATGCGTCCCTGCAGCAGGTCCAGTCCCGGGACGGAACGGTGCAAACCCCGATGCTCCGGGGGGGACTCACCTGGAAATCGGGTGGACGCAACCGGCAGGTCGCGGTCCTGGAACCCGGACATCAGACGATGGAGGTGCTCTTTCCCGTGGACGCGGTCCCCACCTCGTATTCCGCGCTGCAGATGGTGACCCTTCGGCAGGGCGAGCTTCTCAACATCGGGTGGATCTGGCCCCTGCCGCAGCCGGAGAATTGCCGGACCAACAGCAAGGGCCAGTTGGGCTATCGCCTGGATCTTCGATGGCTGCCGGGGCGGCTTCCGGACGCCGCCTACCTGGTGCTGGCAAGGCCCGATGAGCCGACGTGGGTGAACCGTCTGGCTGTGAGCTGGGTGGATGGGATGCCCCGAGTGGGGGAACGGTTCGAGATCCTGCCCTCGGGGGACCTGCGGAGGGATCCAACCCTGACGAACGCACTGGCCAGCGCCGTCGGTCATGGGCGCCAGGTCTTCTACTCAGCGCTCATCCTCGAACATCTGGGTCTCCGGGACCTGTCCACCGAGGCTCTCGTCCAGGCCGCGAAGACGGGAGGATACCGCTCCTACGCGGCCAAGGAGCTGCTTCGAAGGGAGGTCCCTCCCAGCCTCTCGGGATTCTATCAGGTACGCCAATCCCCCTCGGCACGCTTCCTTGGCGGCATCGTCGCCTCGCTGGGACTGGTGCTGGGGTGCCTGTGGATCTTCAACCGGGACATGCGCTCGGCCCTGTGGCTGAGCTCCGCGTGCCTCGCCCTGAGCCTGTGGCTGCTCTTCGGCGACGACGGGTACTCCGCCCGGCTCCGGATGGCCGTGCTCTGTCTTCTGTTCCCCACCCTGTATGGGTTCTTCCGTTCGGTTCTCGGGCTCGGGATTCCGCACCGCAGCCTCGTCGCGATGGGACTCCTGGCGCCCGCACTCGTCCTGATGGTCCAGCAAGCGCTGTTCGCCCCCGCAGCCGCGGTGCTCACCACCAACCTGCTGGGCGATCTGCCGCTTCGATGGCTCTGGCTCGACGCCGCCACCCTGGGACTCGTCTGGCTGTCCGTGGAGATGCTGGTGAGCCTCTTCGCGACCGGCAACCCGTCCTCGCGCCTGGACCGATGGCTGGTGATCCTCAGCCTGGCCAGCATGCTGGTGGTCTGCATCGGCATCCCCAACTTCTGGCTCACCGCCAACCTCAACTGGGCTGCCTGCCGGATCGGTGGCGACGTCTTCGGGGGCCTCTCCTCGTTGCGAGGATGGCTTCTCCAGATTCCGCCGACCCCAGACGGAGGGAATCCCGAGTGGGCCTGGGAGTGGTTCCAGATACCGGCGGTCAGCCTCTTCGCATGCGGGGGATTCCTGCTGGTCGGAAGCCGTTTCCGCGACCTGAGACAAAACCTGCAGGCCGCCAATGCCCGCACCCTCGAACAGCTCCAGGAGATCCAGTCGCAGAGCGAGACCCTCCAGAAGGCGGAAGCCGCCGCGAACGAAGCGAGCAAGGCCAAGTCCCAGTTCCTCGCCAACATGAGCCACGAGCTCCGCACCCCGCTCAACGCCATCATCGGCTACAGCGAGATGCTCCAGGAGGAGGCGGAGGACCTCGGCGCGCCCGACATCAAGCCCGACCTCCAGAAGATCCAGGGTGCCGGACGCCACCTGCTCGGACTCATCAACGACATCCTCGACCTCTCCAAGATCGAAGCCGGCAAGATGAGCCTGTACCTCGAGAGCGTCGACGTCGCCCAGATGCTCCATGACGTCGCCGCCACCGTCCGACCGCTGGTCGAAAAGAACGGCAACGCGCTCGTCCTGGAGGTCGCACCCGACATCGGCTCCATCCGATCGGATGTCACCAAGACGCGACAGGTCCTGCTGAACCTGCTCAGCAACGCGAGCAAGTTCACCGAGAAGGGGCGCATCACGCTGTCGGCACGACGGGTCCAGGACCGCATCGAGTTTTCCGTGGCCGACACTGGCATCGGCATGACGCCGGAGCAGCTGGGCCGACTCTTCCAGAGCTTCAGCCAGGCCGATTCGTCCACGTCGAAGAAGTACGGCGGCACCGGACTGGGTCTCGCCCTGAGCCGGAGGTTCTGCCAGTTGATGGGCGGCGAACTCGGGGTCACGAGCGTCTTCGGCCATGGATCCACCTTCACCGCCCTGCTGCCGGTGGAGGTCGTCGACCCCGGAGAGGCCGGGTCGGGCGCAGGCACCCCGGAAGCGCGCGCCAAACCCGAGTCGGCCTCAGGACCTCTCGTTCTCATCATCGACGATGACCCGACGATTCAGGACCTCCTGAACCGATCCTTGTCGAAGGATGGCTTCCGGGTGGAGAGCGCCCCGGACGGGGCCACGGGGATCGCGAAGGCCAGACAGCTGCGCCCGGCCTTCATCACGCTCGATGTGATGATGCCGGGGATGGATGGCTGGACCGTGCTGGAGACCCTGAAGGGCGACCCTGCCACCGCCGAGATCCCGGTCGTGATGGTCAGCATGCTCGACGAACGGGGCCTCGGCTTCAGCCTGGGGGCCGCGGACTACCTCAGCAAACCGCTCGACCTGGCCCGGCTGTCCCAGGTCGCCCAGCGCCATGCCCGACCCGGACAGGGCCGCAGCGTCCTCGTCGTGGAGGACGACCCCGCAACCCGGGACCTTGTCCAGCACGGCCTGTCCAAGGAGGGCTGGACCGTCCGCCTGGCTGGAAACGGTCGCGAGGGGCTCGAACTCCTTGCGGGCGGCATTCCCGACCTGGTGCTGCTCGACCTCATGATGCCCGAGATGGACGGATTCCAGTTCCTCGAGGGCTTCCGCAGGAGGCCGGGCTGCTCCCAGGTCACCGTCGTGGTGATGACCGCCAAGATCCTGACCGAGGCGGACCGGCAACGTCTGAGGGGCCAGGTCGCCCAGATCATCGAGAAGGGGTCCCACGGTCCGGAGGCCCTGGCCGGCGAGATCCGGTCCGCCGTGCTCGCAACCCGCGCAAGGCGCCAGATCTGACGCAAGACCCCACACGACGTCGCCCCCCTCCCTGTTCCACCCCAATCGCAGTCCCATGTCGACTCCCCACATCCTCCTGGTCGAAGACAACGAGCTGAACCGCGACATGCTCAGCCGACGCCTCGAACGGAAGGGTTTTCGGATCTCCATGGCCCTGGATGGAGCCGAAGGCATCCTCAAGGCACAGCAACTCCGGCCTGATTTGATCCTGATGGACCTGAGCCTCCCTGTGGTGGATGGATGGGAGGCCATCCGCAAACTCAAGGCCGATCCGATGACGGCTTCCATCCCGATCATCGCACTCACGGCGCACGCTCGGTCTGAGGACGAACAGACGGCCAAGGAAGCCGGCGCAGACGACTTCGACACCAAACCCGTGGACCTTCAGCGCCTGCTGGAGAAGATCGGGCGCCGGCTCGGACAAGGGTAGTTCGACACATCCATCACGACGGACATCCCGCCCAGGTTGCCTCCCATTCCAAACGTCATCTGCCCTATGCACCCCCGTGGATTCATCCCACCTCCCAGTCGCCCTCGGGTTCACCGGGTCTTGCTGTCTTGCCTGAGAGCGTGGCAACCCCTGGCACGATTGGGACAGGTTCGGAGGCACGCGACGGTGGGATTCGCCCTGCTGGGATTCTGCATGTTCATCGCCGGGCGAACCGCTCTGATCGCGGCAGATGCCTCCTCGGAATCTCCCGGCATCCCAGCGATCCGAAACGCGGTGGAGCTGGATGGTTCCACCGGATATGTGGCGTTGCCGAATGGCATTCTGAAAGGTCTCACGGAGGGAACGGTCGAGGCATGGGTTCAATACGGATCCCTGTCGGGGCTCCAGCGGTTCTTCAGCTTCGGCAAGTTCCAGAATGACATGGCCTGTGGGTTCAATTGGCAGCGGACGACCAGCGGGGCCACTTTGAATTTCTTCATCAACACTCCCCGTGGCGGCTATCAGCCGATCAATGCCAACACTCCACTTGAGGCGGACACCTGGTACCATCTGGCCTGCGTCACCGGCCCTCGCGGCATGCATCTCTTCCTGAACGGTGTGGAAGTGGCCTCGTCCCCCCACACCCGGAGTTTTGCGGACATCAGCCCCGAAGGAAACGTCATCGGTGCCTGGAACGCGGGAGACGATTTGTCCCGTCTTGACACCTTCAAGGGGCGGATCCGCGACTTCCGGATATGGGGGGTCGCCCGCAACGAGGCCCAAATCCGGGAGAATCGATTTCGCATCCTGTCCGGAAAGGAACCCGACCTGATCGGCCACTGGGACTTCAGCGAGGTCCAGGAAGGAATGGTGAAAAACAGGGTCACAGGATCCTATGATGCCCGGCTGATGGGACGGAGCGCGGTGGTCCAGGTGCAGGATTTCGACAACCCAAGGAAACCGTATTCCGGACGGGTCCTGGATCTGGATGGCCAGGAAAGCTATGTCCAACTCCCAGCGAACCTCTTCAAGGATCACACGGTCACCTGGGAGGGTTGGGTGAAGTGGAGGAATTTCACCACCTACTCGAGGATCTTCGACTTCAGCGACACCCCTGTTCAGGTCGCTCTTGGGACCTACTTCAACTCCCCATCCCTGCTGATTCAAACCTGGCGGGCACCGGAGTTTGATGACCACAAGATGCGGGTGCATCAGGGGATTCTCACCACCAACACCTGGTATCACCTGGCCGCGGTGATCAGCCCGGAAACGGTGAAGGTCTTCCTGAATGGCCAACGGATCTCCAGCAGTCTGGAGGCGGGATTCTATAAACCCTCCCCTCTCCCTCCCCTCGCCAATTACCTGGGCCGAAGTGTGATGAAGGGAAACCGGAATGCGGGTGCCGACAAGGAGTTGGATGGGCAGATGGCGGAGATCCGACTCTGGTCCGGTGAACGGAGTGCCGATCAGATCCTGAACACCATGAACGAGACGCTTTCGGGCAAGGAACCCGGGCTTCTTGCATTGTGGAACTTTCAGGACGGCACGGCGGCCGATGTCACCGGCAACAAAAAGGACGGAAAACTCATCGGAAATGCCCGGATCACCCAGGGGGATCGCGAGGGTTCAACCGATCTGCCCGCCACCATTTCCGGCATCGTGACGGATCCTGCCGGAAAACCCATGGGCAACGTCACGGTCCATCTCCTGCATCCAAGCCAAGGCCCATCCTCGACCCAGATCGAAGTCCTGAAGGACACCACGACAACGGATGACAGTGGATCGTTCTCCTTCGCCGTCTTCGCCAGCTCCGTTCCCTACGAGCTCAAGGCGAGCCTCGCCACCCTGGGGGCACGCAGTGGGGGTCACCACCTCCAGAGTGGATCCCACCTCACCGTGAACCTCCGACTGGCAAACGCCATCAGCCTGGCGGGACGAATCAAGTCCCCGGATGGCTCCCCGTTGCCCAACGTGGTGGTGCAGGCGGCCCTTGGCACCTCGGAAACCAACACCGCGGGCTCATCGCCCGGGGAAATGGTATGCGTTGCCACCGATGAGAAGGGGGACTTCCGCTTCATCAACCTTCGCCCGGGGAAATGGAACCTGCGACTCAACCTTCCGCGGATTCAAAACCACCTGAGCCGGGATCTTGCAGGTCTGCTCGTCGAGGATGGACGGGGCCCGACCAACCTCACCCTGGAAGTGCCTCCCTTCAAGAAGGGACGATGGGTCAATTATACCACCGGAAATGGGCTCATTGGAAACATGGTCCGCCAGGGAGCCCTGGGCCCCGACGGAGCCTTGTGGCTGCTGGGTTCTGGAGGGCTGTCACGCCATGATGGAAGGGAGAACAAGGATCGATCCCTCACGCTCGCTGCAGGCGCCCTTGAGAATGCGGTCACCTGCCTCCATGTCGACTCCACCAACGTGGCTTGGCTGGGGAGTCAGCGGGGAATCACCCTCCTGGACTGGCGCCGGCAAGCTGCTGGCGGAAAAGGAATCCACCATCTGACGGCCGCAACGAATGGCCTGGCGCCAGGCGGTGTGCATTCCATCCTCCGGTCCGTCGATGGGACCATCTGGGTGGGAACACAGCTGGGGTTCAGCCAGATCCGGAACGGGCGGATGATCACCGTAACCAATGCCAATCTCACCGATGCCACCTCCTTGAGGCTGGGACCCGATCAAAAAGCATGGATCGGCACCTCCGGATCCGGTTTGTGGAGCTACGACGGATCGGGCTTCCAGCACTACACGTCCCGCGATGGTTTCCCGGAGGGGACAGCCACCACCACGTTGTTGGTTTCCCCGAGGGACTCCTCGGTCTGGGTCGCAATGCCACAGGTCGGATTGGTTCACCTGCAACCCACGAACAGCCCGCGATCCACCGTGATCTCCGCGGAGAGATACGGCATTCCTGGGAAGATAAACTGCCTCGCCATGGACGAGGACGGAGCACTTTGGATGGGCTCGGATGAGGGGGTGACCTTCTTCGATGGAACCAGCGTGATCCAGTACACACGCCGGGACGGACTCGTCTCCGATGCGTCCGTGAACGACATTGTCCCGTCCGGCGACGGCACATTCTGGATCGCAACCTCAGACGGATTGTCCCGATTCGATCCGACCTCGTTCCAGACCTTCACGGTCAGCGACGGACTCCCGAAGGGAAGCATCACGAGCAGCCTGATCAAACCGGACGGGAAACTGCTCTTCGGCGGGAGATCCCTGGTGGATTACGATGGAGGGCGCTTCCAGCCTGGAGACACCCTGTACGGTGGGACAGACGCATCCGCCTCCTACGACAGTTTCATCAGTGCAATCCATCCCAGGGGCAACGACGAGTATTGGGTCGTTGGAGACAACGGGCTTCGTCTCAGCACAGGCACCCGAATCCACCCAGGCTGGGTGGAGAGACACAGGGAAGGAATGGACCTCACCCAATCCCGGGACGGATCCCTGTGGCTTGCCGGGCTGTACCGGGGAATTTCCCATGTGAATCGGGAAACCGGGGCTGATCTGGAATCTACGGATGCCCTCGGCGCAGCGATAGAAAAGGCCGGAGTGGGTCTGGGACACACCACGGGGGCCGTGACCACGAGCGTCCATTCCGATCCCTTTGGAGTCTTGTGGTTGGGTCTTTCCAATTTTCGGGCGACCGGAACCGTCACCAACCGCGGCGCCCTGCGCTATGAGGGCCAGAAATTCGAATACATTCCGTCGCCCGACGGATCGATTGGCGATGGGATCCGGCAAATCGCAGAGGGCCCCCAGAACTCGGTCTGGTTTGCCACATCGGGAGGACTCCGCGCATTTGAACGAGGGAAATCGACGGTGCTGACACGAGTGCCGGGTCTGGCGGGGAATGCGCCCATCAACCGCATCTTCAAGGATCGCGCCGGGCGTTATCTCCTCGGAACGGAGGGCAACGGCGTTCTCCTGTTCAACGGCACGATCTGGTCACGGATCGGCACGGGTGACGGCCTCGGCAGCGACACCGTCCACACCATCGTCCAGGATCACCTGGGGCACTACTGGTTTGGGACCCCAAATGGACTGACACGCTACGCGCCTTCCACCACGACACCCGCCGCACCCCTCATCGCCGTTTTCGGAGAATCTTCCGACCATCCTGGGAACGAAACCCATCCGGCCATACCCCAAGGACGTCCGGTGATGCTTTCGTTCAACACGGTCGACTTCAAGACGCTCCCGGCCAATCGCCGCTACCGACATCAGATTCTTCCGGGCGACACCCAGGCTCCAAACCCGGAGGCCTGGTCTGAACCCAGCGCGGAGAACACCTTCGAGTGGAGGCCCGCATCGTCCGGGATGTGGACCGTCGCCGTCCAATTCATCGACAGGGATCTCAATGTATCCACCCCTGCCCTGCGCTCGTTCCATGTCGTCCCACTCTGGTACCAGGATCCCTGGATCATGGCCCCAACCCTGTCTGTTTTCATGGCCCTGTCCGGATGGGCGATGGTGGCGAGGATGCTCTACTCCAGGAAGCGTCGCGAGGCGGAATCCCTCCGTCATCGCCTTCGGGAACAGGAGCGACGGACAGCGGAGGAACTCCAGATCAAGAACGCCGAACTGCAGAAGGCCAATGAAGCCGCGACCGCCGCAAGCCAGGCAAAGTCCCAGTTCCTGGCGAACATGTCGCACGAACTGCGGACGCCTCTCAACGCCATCATTGGCTACAGCGAGATGCTGCAGGAGGAGGCCGAGGACCTCGGAACCCCACAGATCAAGCCTGACCTCCAGAAGATCAACGGAGCCGGCAAACACCTGCTGGGTCTCATCAACGACATCCTCGACCTCTCCAAGATCGAGGCGGGCAAGATGACCCTCTACCTCGAGGAATTCGACACCGCCTCCATGCTCCAGGACGTCACAGCCACCGTCCAGCCTCTGATCCTCAAGAACAACAACACCCTGTCCATCGTCGTTGCCGAGGACCTCGGACGCATGGTCGCCGACGTCACAAAGGTCCGCCAAACGCTCCTCAACCTCCTGAGCAACGCCTCGAAATTCACCGACAACGGACTCATCACCCTCCAGGCACGGCGCACCGGGAGCCACATCCTCTTCAGCGTCACCGACACCGGCATCGGAATGACCTCAGAACAGGTCGGTCGCCTCTTCCAGTCCTTTGCCCAGGCGGATGTCTCCACCTCCAAGAAATACGGGGGCACCGGCCTCGGCTTGGCGCTGAGCCGCAGATTCTGCCAGCTCATGGGGGGTGACCTCACCGTCAGCAGCGTCCCCGGAGAAGGGTCCACCTTCACCGCCACCATCCCCTGCAGGGTCTCGGATCCATCAGAACAATCCCCGACTCCAGAAACGGCAGCGATCGCGGATGTGACCGCAGGACCCTTGGTCTTGGTCATCGATGACGATGCGATGGTGCACGATCTTCTGGTCCGCTCCCTGGGAAAGGACGGCTTCCGTGTCGAAACAGCCTCGGAAGGCGCCAGCGGCCTGGAGAAGGCGCGAAGACTCCAACCCAGCGTCATCACCCTCGATGTGATGATGCCGGGGATGGATGGCTGGACCGTGCTGGAGACCCTGAAGGGCGACCCTGCCACCGCCGAGATCCCGGTCGTGATGGTCAGCATGCTCGACGAACGGGGCCTCGGCTTCAGCCTGGGGGCCGCGGACTACCTCAGCAAACCGCTCGACCTGGCCCGGCTGTCCCAGGTCGCCCAGCGCCATGCCCGACCCGGACAGGGCCGCAGCGTCCTCGTCGTGGAGGACGACCCCGCAACCCGGGACCTTGTCCAGCACGGCCTGTCCAAGGAGGGCTGGACCGTCCGCCTGGCTGGAAACGGTCGCGAGGGGCTCGAACTCCTTGCGGGCGGCATTCCCGACCTGGTGCTGCTCGACCTCATGATGCCCGAGATGGACGGATTCCAGTTCCTCGAGGGCTTCCGCAGGAGGCCGGGCTGCTCCCAGGTCACCGTCGTGGTGATGACCGCCAAGATCCTGACCGAGGCGGACCGGCAACGTCTGAGGGGCCAGGTCGCCCAGATCATCGAGAAGGGGTCCCACGGTCCGGAGGCCCTGGCCGGCGAGATCCGGTCCGCCGTGCTCGCAACCCGCGCAAGGCGCCAGATCTGACGCAAGACCCCACACGACGTCGCCCCCCTCCCTGTTCCACCCCAATCGCAGTCCCATGTCGACTCCCCACATCCTCCTGGTCGAAGACAACGAGCTGAACCGCGACATGCTCAGCCGACGCCTCGAGCGTCGAAACTACCGGGTCACCATCGCGGTCGACGGCGCCGAGGGCGTCGCCAAGGCCATGGAACTCGCCCCAAACCTCATCCTGATGGACCTGAGCCTGCCCGTGCTCGACGGCTGGGAGGCCATCCGACGCCTCAAGGGAGATCCGACGACGGCGGGCATCCCGATCATTGCGTTGACAGCCCACGCATTGGCGGAGGACGAGCGGACCGCACGGGAGGCCGGAGCGGATGATTTCGACACCAAGCCGGTCGACCTCACCCGGATCCTCGGCAAGATGGAGGCCCAGCTGAACCGCGCCGCCTGAGCGGCACAACGGGGTGCAATCCGGCGTGGGAAGTCTGGATGTGAAGCGGAGGGCTCCCTAGCCTCGCCGCGTGGATCTCTGGTGGTATCCCCTGCTCTTCCTGACCGGTCTGGTGGCTGGTTGCGTCGATGCCATCGCAGGAGGCGGCGGACTCCTGACCGTGCCTGTCCTGCTGGCCACCGGAATGCCCCCGCAGGACGCCCTCGGGACGAACAAGTTCCAGTCCTCCTGCGGGACGACGCTCGCGACCTGGAACTATGCCCGACACGGGCTGTTCGACGGACAACATCTCCGGGTGGGCATCGTGGCCACCCTGGTCGGTGCCCTGCTGGGGACTTGGACGGTGACCCGGATCCGCCCCGAGTTCCTCCGTCCGCTGATCCCGATCGTCCTGATCGCGATCGCCGGCTACACCGCATGGAAACCGGACCTGGGCTCCACGTCGCGCCCAGCACTCCTCACCGGAACGGCGTTCGGGATGCTCTTCGGACTGATGCTGGGCTTCTATGACGGGGTGTTTGGACCCGGGACCGGCTCGTTCTGGACGGTCGCATGCGTCGTGGTGCTCGGATCCGACCTGCTTCGGGCCACCGCCTATACCAAGGCCATGAACCTCACCAGCAACCTGGCGTCGCTGGTCCTGTTCGCATCGACAGGCCATGTGCGCTACGGCATTGGGCTGACGATGGCGTCAGGCCAGCTTCTGGGCGGCTGGATGGGTGCCCGCTGGGCGGTCCGTGGCGGCTCGGCGCGGATCCGGCCCGTGTTCCTCACGATGGTCGTGCTGCTGGCTCTCAAGCTGGCCTTCGACGCCCTCCGCGGCTGAAAAATCAGGGTCCAGACGCCGGAGGTCCAGCGGACTCATCGAGGCGTCCCCCACGCCTCGTACCCGGTCCGTTCGGCCGGTTCCTTGACCGGCTTAAGGCACCCCCGTAGCTTGCCGAACCTTAAACACAGAAAACCGTGCGCAATTTCAGCATCCCCTACGTCATCGAACAGGAAGGCCGCTCCGAGCGGGGCTACGACCTCTACAGCCGCCTCCTCAAGGACCGCATCGTCTTCCTCGGCACCCCGGTGGACGACATGGTAGCCAACGTCATCGTCGCCCAGTTTCTCTTCCTCCAGATGTCCGACCCGAAGAAGGACATCCACTTCTACATCAACTCCCCGGGCGGCTCGGTGACCGCCGGCCTGGCCATCTACGACACCATGCAGTGGCTCACCTGCGACGTGAACACCTACTGCGTCGGCATGGCCGCCAGCATGGGGGCCGTCCTCCTCTGCGCCGGCACCAAGGGCAAGCGCTTCGCCCTGCCCAACTCCGACATCATGATCCATCAGGTCCTCGGTGGTGCCGAAGGCCAGGCGAGCGACGTCGAAATCCGGGTGAAGCACATGCTCTCGCTCAAGCAGCGCCTCAACACCCTGCTGAGCCGTCATACCGGTCAGCCCTACGATGTCGTCGAGAAGGCGTGCGACCGAGACAACTTCATGACCGCTGATCAGGCGAAGGAGTTCGGCCTCGTCGACGAGGTCGTGGCCTCCCGCCGCGAGATCCCGGCACTGGTCGACGCCGACACCAAACCGGAGTCCAAGTAGCCCACCGACCGACCCCGATGGCCCGCGCCAGCCAGATCACGATGTGCAGCTTCTGCGGCAAGAGCCGCTCGGAGGTGCGCAAGCTGGTCGCCGGTCCGGGGGTCTACATCTGCGATGCCTGCATCGGCGTCTGCCAGAATGTCCTGTCCAAGGAACTTCGTGAGGAAGGACAGAAGGAGGTCCGACGCCTCAAGGTGCCGAAGCCCGCGGAGCTGAAACGGCTCCTGGATCAGCACATCATCGGCCAGGAGGACACCAAGCGGACCCTCAGCGTCGCCGTCTACAACCATTACAAGCGGATCCTGAACCAGGATGCACCAGGATCGGACGATGGGGTGGAGCTCCAGAAGAGCAACGTCCTGCTGATCGGCCCAACGGGTTGCGGCAAGACACTCGCGGCGCAGACGATCGCCCGGCTGATCGATGTCCCCTTCGCCATCGCCGACGCCACCTCGCTGACCGAGGCCGGCTATGTGGGCGAGGATGTCGAGACCATCGTCCTTCGCCTGCTCCAAAACGCGGACTACGACGTCAAGCGGGCCCAGATGGGCATCATCTACATCGACGAGATCGACAAGATCGCGCGTCGCACGGAGAACGTCTCGATCACCCGGGACGT
This sequence comes from uncultured Verrucomicrobiota bacterium, assembly GCA_964654875.1. Classification (GTDB taxonomy): domain Bacteria; phylum Verrucomicrobiota; class Verrucomicrobiia; order Limisphaerales; family UBA9464; genus UBA9464. The sequence continues at coordinate 14,714 of CAZZKQ010000019.1, forward strand.
GAGTGGCGAAGGCGTCCAGCAGGCCCTGCTGAAGCTCCTGGAGGGCACCCTCTGCAACGTGCCACCCCAGGGTGGCCGCAAGCATCCCCAGCAGGAGTACATCCGGGTCGACACCACCCAGATCCTGTTCATCTGCGGCGGGGCCTTCGTCGGGCTGGACCGGATCGTGGAGCGTCGGCTGGGGCGGAGGGTGATTGGATTCACCCCGGCACGGGTCCCCGGAACTCCGGTGAGACCGGGTCCCCCGCGACCCCGGGAGGCCGAACCCGAGGACCTGGTCACATTTGGCTTCATCCCCGAGTTCATCGGCCGGCTCCCGGCCGTCTCGGTCATGGACGAGCTCACGGAGGATGACCTTGTCCGGATCCTCCAGGAACCCAGGAACGCCCTGGTGAAGCAGTTCGCCAAGCTGCTGGCGCTGGATGGGGTGACGCTGGAGATCACCAACGACGCATGCCGGGAGCTGGCGACACTGGCCCTCCGGAAGGGAACCGGTGCCCGGGCATTGCGCAGCCTCCTGGAGCGGCTGATGCGCGACATCATGTTCGAGGTGCCCACTTCGGACGACATCGGCGGGATCACCATCTCGCGGGCGGTGGTCCGGGGCGAGGAGGCCCCGATCCTCACCCGGCGACCGGCCGAAAAGGCGGCCTGATCGCGGCCGCTGAAGGCAGAATTCCCTCGGGTGCGGTGCGGCCGGCCGCGGCATCGGCTACTGGAAGATACGGGGCCCGCAGGATGGCCCGGGGCCTTGGTCCCCTCCCGGTCAGTCACTTCCCTCTCTCGGAACACAAGGTCCTGCTCTCGAACCACGTGGTGAACAATCCGCTCTCGACACCCGCCGCTTCCACCCGAACCTGTCGGGACGATGTCGTCGTCGGATTTCGTCCACCTGCACCTCCACACCGAGTACTCGCTGCTCGATGCGGCCTGCCGGCTGGACCGCCTCATGGACAAGGCGGCGGCCCTGAAGCTTCCGGCGCTCGCCATGACCGACCACGGCGTGATGCACGGGGCCATCGAGTTCTATGAGGCCGCCCGCAAGCGCGGCATCAAGCCCATCCTCGGCTGCGAGGTCTATGTCGCCCCGGGAAGCCGCCTCGACAAGAAGCCAGGCGCCGGGATGCGGGACATCTACCACCACCTGGTCCTGCTCGCGAAGAACACCGCCGGCTACCACAACCTGGTCCGGCTGGTCACCGCGGCCAACCTCGACGGATTCTACTACAAACCGCGCATCGACAAGGAACTCCTCGCCCAGCATGCCGATGGCCTGATCGCCCTCTCCGGATGTCTCGCCAGCGAGGTCTCCGAATCCATCCTGAAAGGCGACGAGAAGAAGGCCCGCGACACCATCGACTGGTTCAAGCAGGTGCTCGGGCCCGACAACTACTACCTCGAACTCCAGAACCACGGCATCCCCGAGCAGGCGAAGGTCAATCGGTCGCTCATCCCATGGTCCAAGGAGTTCGGCCTCAAGCTCGTCGCCTCCAACGACGTCCACTACGTCGAACGCGGCCATTGGAAGGCCCATGACTGCCTGATCTGCATCGGGACCCAGTCCCAGGTCGCCGATGCGAAGCGCATGCGGTACCAGCCGGAACAGTTCTACCTGCGGTCGGCCGACGAGATGCGGGCGCTGTTCGCCGAGACGCCCGAGGCGGTCCAGAACACGGTCGAGGTCGCCGAGAAGTGCCACCTGGAGATCAAGTACGGCAAGGGAGCCGAACACTACCCCGTGTTCCAGCCCCCGGAGGTCTGGACCCGTGAGGGCTACCTGCGACACCTCCTGTGCGACGGCTTGCGGAAACGCTACGGGATCGAGGCGCATGTCGAAGGCAACGAGATCCATGTCGACTCGGTCCAGGATCCCCGTCGTCTCGACTTCCTCCTGCCCAAGCCCGTCCCGACCACCGCGGGCGAACCCACCCCGGAACCGGTCCTGCAGACCGGCACAGACCACCCTGGTATTGCTGCCATCCTCGACCGGCTCCGCCTCGAGCTCGGGGTGATCGAGAAGACCGGGTACGTCTCCTATTTCCTCATCGTGGGCGACTTCGTCCGCTGGGGACGGGACCACGGGATCGCCTGCGTCGCGCGCGGATCCGCCGCAGGATCGATGGTCACCTTCCTGCTGGAGATCGCGAACGTCGACCCGCTCCGGTACGGTCTGCTCTTCGAGCGATTCCTCAATCCCGAGCGCGTCAGCCCGCCCGACATCGACATCGACTTCGCCGACGACCG